>JBPCTP010000328.1:0-6406 GCA_051011615.1 Microthrixaceae bacterium
CTGCCGGACCTACCCACGAACTTCCCGGGCTACACGGGCGTGTTCTCCGCCGAGGCCGCGACGATGGCGCATATCCTGCGCGACAACGGGTACGCCAACTACTGCGTGGGCAAGTGGCACCTGACTCCACGCGACCAGCGCGACAACGGACCGTTTCGCATGTGGCCGCTCGGGCAGGGTTTCGATCGCTACTACGGGTTCCTCAACGGCGAGACGAACCAGTGGACACCGAACCTGGTCCGCGACAACACCCACGTCGAGCCCCCGGCAACCCCCGAGGAGGGTTACCACCTGGACGCCGACCTGGCGGACGCGGCGATCGACTACCACCGCCAGCACCGCCTGGCGCACCCGGATCGGCCGTTCATGATGTGGTACGCCACGGCTGCACCCCACGCACCGCACCAGGCACCGCCGGAGTGGATCGAGCGCTACGAGGGTCGTTTCGATGCCGGGTGGGACACCTGGCGCTCGGACGTGCTGGCCCGCCAGCACGAACTCGGCATCGTTGATCAGGAAGTCGAGCTTTCGCAGCGTCCGCCGTCGGTGCCGGCCTGGGACGACCTCACCGCTGACCAGCAACGCCTGTATGCGCGGATGATGGAGGTCTTCGCCGCGATGGTGAGCCACGCGGACCACCAACTCGGCCGGGTGCTGGACCACCTCGAGGCCTCCGGGGAGCTGGACAACACGATCGTTGCGGTGGTGTCCGACAACGGTGCGTCTGCCGAAGGCGGTCCACACGGCACCTACAACCAGCTGGGCCACTACATCTCCGATGACGAGGACGATCTGGAGGAGGAACTGGCCCACATCGACGACCTCGGCGGCTGGCACAGCAGCGGCCACTACCCGTGGGGTTGGGCACTCGCCGGCAACACACCGTTTCGGCGGTGGAAGCGTTACACCTACGAGGGCGGGGTGCGCGATCCGTTCCTGATCTCGGGCCCGGGCATCGAGTCCGCCGGTGAGCGGCGCGACCAGTACGCCCACGCCACAGATGTGTTGCCGACCGTACTGGACCTCTGCGGCATCGATCTGCCCGAGGTGGTGGACGGTCGCGAGCAGATGTCCTTCGACGGTGCCAGCTTGAGACCGATCCTCGATGGTGAGTCCGATGCGGGCCGCTCACTTCAGTACTACGAGTGCTGGGGGAGCAGGGCCATCTACCGCGATGGCTTCAAGGCCGTGACCGACCACGTGAACCAGCTCACTGCGAACGAACGCAACCACCTCGAGGGCAGCCACGACTTCGCAACCGACCGGTGGGCGTTGTTCGACGCACGCGCCGACCCTGCCGAAACCCACGACCTGTCCGCTGAGCACCCCGAGCTGCTGGCCGAACTGGTGTGGGAGTGGTTCGCCCAGGCCGAGGCCAATGACGTCCTGCCCCTTGATGACGGAGTCCAGTACCGATTCGCCCACATGAACGTGCCCTTCACGGCATGGCGGACCGACTTCGGTTTCGTGCCGGGTGACAAGGTGCATGAGACCAACGGCCCCAGCCTCGCCGGCGGGTTCCAGATGACCGCCGTGTTCGACACCCCACTCGATGCCGGCTCAGCGGGTGTGATCGCCGAGCAGGGTGACTGGATCGCCGGTTGGGCGATGTACCTGGCCGACGGCGAGCTGCGATGGGTCACGGCGGGCTTCGGAGGCGAGGCGGAAGTTGCCGCAGGTGTCCCCGAAGGCGCGACCGTGCTGACCGCCGAAGGCACGATCATCAGCGGTGAATCCGGCGATGGCGACGTGCAGGTGCGATTGCTGGCAGGAAGTGCGCAGCAGGAGCCGGTCGAGATCGCGTCGCAGCGGCTCGGTCGGGCGATGCCGTTGGTGTGGGCACCCGATGGTGCGTTTCTCACCATCGGCTATGCACGCCCGTTCCCGGTTTCGCAACGCTTGGATGCGGACAGCCGGGCACCGGAGTCGATGCGCTCGCTGCGCATTCGCACCGGCCCGCCCGCACCACTCGACCTCGATTCGGAGTTCGAGCGGGTCATGCGCCACCAGTAGGTACTCAGGGTTCTATGCGCCGCACCGTCCGCACGTGGTCGATCGAACGGTCGAATGACACAACAGAGGCGGACTCGTATGCCTCGGGGTTTGCCACCAGATACGCGTCCGCGAAGTCGATCCCGTTCAACTCGTAGATCTCGACGGCTCGGTGCAGGACGGCCTCGTCGTCGACGCGAATCGGGGTGAACACAAGGATGCTCCGGGCCGCCTCAGCGGTCGCCAGGTGTGCGGTGGCGCGGTCGGCCATTTCCGGCCGATCACCCGTCAGGTGTCGGACAAGGACGTTGGTGTCCGACAAAGAGGTCACTGGTGTGTCCGCGACCTTGAACACGATGTGATCTCCCGCGCTGGTTCCCAGCGCATCGCGTGCTTCTCTGCGGATCGTTCGGCTGTCGCTGTTGGGTCAAGGGGTGGAACTGGAGTATCCGGTTCCTAGCGTTGAGGGGGTGAAATCGCTTCGCGGGCCATTCCCGGGTTGGGCAGCAGTCCTTGCCGTAGCTGCGGTGCTGTTGGTTGCCTCGTGTGCCGGTAGCGGTGCGAGTGATGTAGCCGCCCCCGACGTGATCGGTGAGGAGGTCGCGTCCAGTGAGGCGACCGCAACGACAACACCGGCATCGGGGCCGGTCACCGGTCTGCTGTACGTCGCCGAGGCCGGGTCCGCGCAGGTCGATGGTGATTGGCCGACGGTGCAGGTCACTCTCTCGGAAGTGGATGCCGAGGTGCTGTGGTTCCAGGACCGTCCCGGCCGCGACGCGGGTGAGATCCGGATGGCCGAGTTGGTCGACGAGTGGGCCGATGTCGGTTTCGCCGATGTGCCACCGAACGCAGTGATCCGCCACGACGCAGGCGACGGACTGGGCACCGTGGTGGAGATGAGTGATCCGACCTGGGACCAGCCCGGCGGAAGGCTGTCCTTCACCGCAACCGTGGCCGACTACGAATCGGGTGCCGAACCCCTGCCCTGGCTCATGTCCGACGTGTCACTGTTCATCGACGACGGCGGAACCTCATTGCACCCGGCGAAGCTCACCGTGTCCGGCGCAGCGCCCGGTCAGAACATCGGTATCGAACTGACGGGCAATGGGTCAAAGGCACCGGCGTGGTCGTTGGGGCCGACCTCCTCCAACGAGGCGGGCCTGGAGCTCGACTCGGAGTCAGGATCGATTCCGGTCGATTCGTTCTCCGTGAACGACACCGAGGTCCGCCTGGGCACGTCGGCAGGCGGCGGGACGGGATCGGCATTGTCGATGAGTCTCGCCCTCTTCGTGGAGGTGCCGTCGGGAGCCACGAGCTTCCATGTGCGTTCGACTTCGGGCCCCGGTGTCGAGGTGCAGTTGGCACTCGGAAACGCCCAACCGCAGACCGTGAACGAGAGCGAGACGCTGTTCGAGGTCAATCCCACCTGACGACGCCGGTGCTCGCTTGACCGATCGGTCAAGTGGATAGCTAACCTCGGGCCATGAGCACCGTTTCGTCCCCTAGTACCGGGCTGCCCGAGTCCGATCCGCGCTTCGACACCGTAGGGGAGGTGCGCGAGAAGCTGGCCGAGGTCGACTACCTCTCCGATGAGGGCATCGCGGGCATCGTCTATCTGGCTGACCGCCTCGGAAAGCCGATCCTCGTGGAGGGGCCGGCAGGCACGGGCAAGACCCAGCTCGCCAAGTCGGTTGCAGAGATTGCAGGGGCAAGGCTGATCCGTCTCCAATGCTACGAGGGCCTCGATGAGTCCAAGGCGCTCTATGAGTGGAACTACAAGAAACAGCTGCTGCGTATCCAGGCCACCAAGTCCGACGAAGAGGACACTGGATGGGCCGACATCTCGGACGACATCTTCTCCGACGACTTCCTGCTGACCCGGCCGTTGCTCGAGGCGATCAGCGCGGACGACCCGGTGGTGCTGCTCATCGATGAGGTCGACCGTGTGGAGGTCGAGACCGAGGCGCTGCTGTTGGAGATCCTCTCCGACTATCAGGTTTCGATTCCCGAGTTGGGAACGATCCGGGCGAAGCAGATCCCGCTGGTGTTCCTCACCTCGAACAACACCCGCGAGCTCTCCGAGGCACTCAAGCGTCGTTGTCTCTACCTGCACGTGGACTACCCGGACATGGAGCGCGAGAAGCTGATCGTCACCACCAAGGTGCCCGGCATCTCCGATTCCCTTGCCGACCAGGTGGCCCGAATCGTGCGCTCGATCCGCCAGCTTGAGCTGAAGAAGTCACCGTCGGTCTCCGAGACGCTCGACTGGGCCAACACGCTCATGTTGCTCGGTGTCGAGCAGATCGACGAGGAGACCGCTGCAGGCACGGCGAACATCCTTCTCAAGTACCAGAGCGACATCGCAAAGGCGGTCAAGGAGTTCGCTGCCGACAAGGAAGCCTTCGAGGGCGCCAAGTCGTGAGCGAGCCCGCCGTGACTGAACCTCCTGGCCTCGCCGAGCTCGAGTCCGGTGCCGGCAAGGCGCTGCTGGAGCTTCTCGGTGGCTTCATCGTGGAGCTGCGCGAGGCCGGCTTGCCGGTGAGCCTCACGGAGAATCTGGACGCCATGGCGGCGGTCGAGCAGATACCGATCGAGGACCGCGAAGCGTTCAAGTACGCCCTCGCCGCGACGCTGGTCAAGAACCATGCCCACTGGCGTGCCTTCGAGACTGTCTTCGAGGTCTACTTCTCACTTCGTGGAAGCCAGTACGCAGTGGGCGAGGACGCCGATGACCTCGACCTCGGTGACCTCGAGGATGGCGAGGGGATGGGCGACGGCCAGGGTGAGGGCGAAGGCCAGGGTCAGGGGGGCGGTGGCGGCGAGAACCTCACACCCGAGGAACTGGCCCAGATGCTCTACCAGTCGCTGCTCAATGCAGACCAGGCCCAGATGCGCGCCGCTGCCCGTCAGTCCGTCAAGCGGTTCGCAGGCATGGAGCCCGGCCGCCCCGTGGGCGGCACCTACTACCTGTACCGCACCCTGCGAAACCTGGACCTCGACGGGATGATGGAACAGCTCATGGAGGCTGCCCGCCAGCAGTCCCCCGAGCCGCTAACCGGCCTGGAGGAGCGCCTCGAACACGACGAGTACGAGCATCGCATCGAGCAGTTCAAACAGGAGGTCGAGGCCGAGATTCGCCGCCGCCTGGTGGCCGACCGCGGGGTGGAGGCGATGGCCAAGACACTGCGCAAGCCGCTGCCCGAGGACATCGACTTCATGCACGCCAGCCGCGAGGAGATGATCTCTCTGCGCAAGGCGCTGCAGCCCCTGACCCGTAGGCTCGCCGTGCGCCTGGCGCGCAAACGCCGTCACGGACGCAAGGGCCCACTCGACTTCCGCAATACGGTGCGCCACTCGCTCAGCTACGGGGGAGTGCCGGCGGAGCCGAAGTTCCGCTACCCGAGGCCGTCCAAGCCGGAGATATTCGTGATTGCCGACATCTCCGGGTCCGTCGCAGCCTTCGCCCGCTTCACGCTGCACCTGGTGCACGCGATCGCCGGCCAGTTCTCACAGGTCCGCAGCTTCGTGTTCATCGACGGCATCGATGAGGTGACCGACTACTTCGAGCGCACCGAAGACATCCTTGAGGCGATCCACCGGGTGAACACCGAGGCCGACGTCGTCTGGGTGGATGGCCACTCCGACTACGGCCATGCCTTCGAGGTCTTCTGGCAGCGCCACGGACGTGACATCGGTCCCAAGACCACGGTGATGATCCTGGGCGACGCGCGAAACAACTACCACGCATCGCAGTCATGGGTCATCAAGGAGATGCGCCACAAGGCACGCCACGTCTACTGGCTGAACCCCGAACCCGGGGCCTATTGGGACACCGGGGACTCCATCGTCGGCGAGTACGGGGTGCACTGCGACGGCGTGTTCGAGTGTCGCAATCTGCGCCAACTCGAGGGTTTCGTCGACCACCTGGTGTGATGGCAAGGATTCCGTTTTGATCTCACAGAGCGTGGTCAACTGACCGTGTGAGGTGTGACAAAACCATTGCGATTCCGCGACGGTGCTGTGAAGATGGGCTTGGCTCAGTCGGCCCGGGCGGGACGACGGTTTGGAGGAATCGTGGGCGAAACAGAGCGGGCTGAGATCCCCGATGATCCAACCTGGAGCGACCTGACTCGCCTCGCAGCACGTCAAGGGCCGGACATGCTCGTGGTCCTGGATCCGACATGGAGCGTCCGATATGTCAGCGACGCTGCCGAACGGATGCTCGACCGGACCCCGAACGGTCGCTCGTCTCACCTGCTGCACTATGTGCACCCCGCAGACGCAGCAAGCATCATCTCGGCGCTCGATGCTCTGGGCGAGACCGACGGCGACCACGCGCCGGTGAGCGTTCGCGTTCGCACCGGCGGCGACGCCTGGCTGGTCTGTGAAGTTGCGGCGAGCGCTCTCGACGGCC
>JBPCTP010000329.1:0-3665 GCA_051011615.1 Microthrixaceae bacterium
GCAGTTCCTGACCTGTTTGGCCATGCGCCAGCCAGATCGTGCCATCGTGGAGGTCGCCGCCGAGAAAGCCTGCAAGAACAGCTGAGCGGTCGTCCGACACCACCGTCACCATCTCGGAGCGCAGCCGGTCGGCGGGGGGCAGGCCACTGTCGGCATGGTGTGTCATGCGCAGCAACTCGAGTGTGTCGGGCGTCAGCGCAGGATCGCAGTCGACTCCCAGTGCCGCGACTCCGGTTTCGCTCCAGGACTGCCAACCGTTGCGAAACATGCGTACGCGCCCCGAGATGCCCGTGAGCGTGCAGATTGCAGCTACGGAGTCCACCTCCACCGGGGAGTCGCTGTCATTCGAGATGCCCCAGGCGAATCCACGGTCGGTGGTCCGAGTGGTCACCCCGATGGCGTCCGGATCGGATGCCTCGACAGTGGCGCGATGTCGATGGGCCTCCACGCAGGCTCAGGACAGTTCGTCTCGGAAGAACGACACGGTCTAGTCCCACGCCAACGCGCTGGCGGAGGCGTCATGCACCTCCGGGCGGCTGTCGTTGAAGAACGCGTGGTCGGCTCCTGCATGGATACGGATGTTCGCATCCTTGCCCAGCTCGGTGAGTTGGGCCTCCAGAGCTCGTGCGGCTTCGGGACCGAAGAATTCGTCCAGCTCGGCGAAGTGACCGCGGACCGGGGCCTCGAGCGCGCTGAAGTCCGGTTGGGCCCCTTCCCAGGGGATGAGCCCGTAGAAAGGCGCGACGGCCCCGACCTTTCCCGGCGAGTTGCAGGCAACCACCAGAGCCAGCCCGCCGCCCATGCAGAAACCGGTCACTCCGACCTCAGCAGAGCTGACTTCGTCGCGAGCCAGCAGCCAGTCGATCGCAGCGTCCATGTCAGCCGCTGCGGCATCCACGTTGAGGGCCATCATGAGTTTGCCGGCCTCGTCGGGTTCGGTGGCTGTCTCGCCTCGGTACAGGTCCGGAGACAGGGCGCAGAACCCAGCCGCAGCGAAGCGATCACAGACCTCTTCGATGTGTGGCACCAGGCCCCACCACTCCTGGATCACCAACACAGCGGGACCGGTGCCGGCTTCCGCCGGAGAGTAGTAGCCGGGGCATGCGGATCCGTTGACCGGGAATTCGACTCGTTCACCCATGGCCGGGAACGTACCAGAGCCGCGCTGCGAGGCGGGGCCCTCTCAGCCGGCGAGTCGGAACAACTCCGGAGCGACCGGGCAGTCGGGCTCCCCTAGCGCCACCAGCGGCAGCGGGCCGTCAGGGCCGACGAAGTGCGTGAACTGATCGAGTGGGACCAGGTCCTCGCTGTCGGACGACGTGGTCGACCAGTGCTCGACCAACGACCCCCACATGGGGGTACTGAGATGCACGCCGACTCCCGCCACCAGCCAGCGCTCGTCGGCCTCGGAGTCGAAGTGCCGGAGGTCGGTTGCGTCGACGACGGCGCCGCCATCACCGATCGCATGGGCCCTGACGAGCTGCTCATCGACTTCGGATTCGTCGACCTCGGAGTGATCGAAGAGTGCGATCGACAGCGCCGCAGCCGTCGTGTCGCCCTCGAGTTGGGCGATCGAGTCGCGGGCCACACTTCGCACGTCGTCGGCTGTCAACAGGCGAGCACACGCCCACCACAGCGGGCCACAGCCTGCCTGGCGCGAAAGCACCCGCCTGCAACCTGCGACCAGCGCCGGCGGGTCATCTGCGAAGGTCATGAGTGCCGCAGTGGCCTCCGTGGCCAGAACATCCCCCGGTACGCCCTGGGCCCTTGCCACGAATCTGAGGCGCTCGATCGGATGCACGTCCCTGATCGTATGTGAGCATCGTTGTGGCAGTGACCGCGGCTTGCACTACCTTGACCGCCGTGGCCTTGAACACCGACGTAGAGCTGCATCCGATCGGCGGGGAATCGCTCTCCCTGGCAGACCAGACACAGCTGTTCCACCTCGTGGCGGTCGCCATCGACCCCTACACCGATGAGAGCGCATGGATTCTGCGCACTGCGGGACGCATCTTTGCCGAGCTGGCCGAAGCTGACTGCCGCGTGGCGTGGCTCGTCACCGCGCCACCCGAGGACGCGCTCACGTTCCTCGGCCCCTGGGCCGAGCGCTACCTGACGTTCGCCGATCCGGACCGTGAAGCCATCGAGGCTTTGGGCATCGAGGAAATCCCTGCCCTGGCGGTGGTGGGTACCAACCAGGAGATCGTGGGCAAGGCCGACGGCTGGGATCCGGCTGCCTGGCGGCCCATCACGGACGACCTCGCCGAGGTGCTGTCCTGGAACCGGCCGTCTTACCCCAAGCCCGGCGACCCTGCGCCGTATGCGGGCTCGCCTGCAGCCGGCTAGCGCGCCAGCCAACCCCCGTCGACGGCCACCACCTGGCCGGTGACGAAGCTCGACGCATCCCCGGCGAGGAACAGCAGCGCTCCATCCAGTTCGTGGAGTTCGCCACCGCGCCCCATCGGCGTGTTGCGCTCGATGAATGACATCCCGGCTGCGTCGTCGAACATCTGCTCCTGGGTCATCTCGGTGGGGAACCATCCGGGTGCGACGGAGTTGACCCGCACTCCCTTGCGCGCCCACTCCGCACCGAGGGCACGGGTCATGTTGACCACTCCTCCCTTGGCGGCGCAGTAGGAGACCTCCTTCACGGGCGCAGATCCGACCATTCCGAGGATCGAGGAGATGTTGATGATGCTTCCGTGGCCGGCATCGAGCATGTGTCGGCCCGCCAGCTGCGAGAGGTGGAATACTGCGGTGAGGTTGATCTCGATGGTCATCATGAAGTGCTCGAGCAACTCGTCCTCGGCCGGCGCGGGCGTTCCGTAGCCGGCGTTGTTCACCAGCACGTCGATGTGGCCCGCCACCGCATGGGCCTCCGCAACCAGGCGCTCGCGATCCTCGGCAACGGTCAGGTCTCCGGTCACCACACTCACCCGTTCACCCAGCGAATCGGCCAGGTCATCCAGGCGGTCCCGTCGTCTGGCTGTGACCACCACATGCGCCCCCGCAGCGTGGAGAACACCTGCGAAACGCCTGCCCAGACCCGATGAGGCCCCGGTGACAACTGCAACCCGACCATCCAGTTCCGCTGCGGCGTGTGACATGGGCGCGCAAGTTACCAGCACCGCGGCCTATCCTCAGCGCCGTGAGCGAGCACATCCACCCCGGCGAACACCCGGTGGACCTTGGGCTGACCCACGTGGCGCTTCCGGTTGAACACTGGCAGCAGACACTGGACTTCTATGCCGAGTTCGCGGGCATGGAAGTGGTGCACGAGCGCGGGGAGCCGGGCGAGCGCGTTGCCTGGGTAACCGACCGCACGCGCCCGTTCGTGGTCGTGCTGCTCGAGCGCACCGTGGATCACCGCCTGGGAGGGTGGTCACACCTCGGTGTGGGGGTGGAATCACGAGCCGCGGTGGACGACACGCTGAGGCGAGCGACCGAGTCCGGCTTCGATGCCCTCGGGCCCTTCGATGCCGGTCCGCCGGTGGGCTACTGGGGCATCATCGCAGATCCCAACGGACACAACCTGGAGATTGCATTCGGCCAGGAGGTCGGCATCGTCGTCGAGGAATCCACCTAGGAGCGATCGCTGTGTTCGCTCAACCAGGCATGCATGGCGATGCCCGAGGCAACACCCGCGTTGATGGAGCGGGTGGAGC
>JBPCTP010000330.1:0-3704 GCA_051011615.1 Microthrixaceae bacterium
GGTCGGATCCATCGCCGAACCCGACTCCCACCGCGTCGAGCTGCGTCCACGATCACTGGTGCCGTCGGGGGCACTCGGCTCGGCGCCAAAAGAGGATGCGCACGTCACGGCTGCGATCCGGGCCGGCGAAGTGCTCGTCGAGTCGCGCATCGCAGGCCCCGGTGAAACCGGCACCGCCGTTCCGGCCGGCCGCGTCGCACTCGACATCGAGATGCCACGCCAGGCACCCAGCCTGGGAGTCGGCGACCATGTGGTGATACTCACGAGCGCCGCCGAACCACTCGTCGGAGTGGATGTCACTGACACACCCGAGGCTGTCGTGGTCGCCACCGACGCGGTGGTACTTGCCAGCGTCGAGGCTGCCGCGGGCACGGTGTTGACCGCCGCAGTTGCAGAGTCCGAACTCCCGGCCACCGCTGCGGCGTCGATCAGCGGCGAGCTGATCGTGGTGAAACGAAACCCGCGTTGACACCCATGGGCAAACCAGGCGCCGAAGCGGGTGGGTGCTGCTCAGGACCCGGACACCGATACGCCGTCGATTCGCATCGACGCCGCCCCCGAGCCGCTCGGCAACCACTCGAAATCGGCCGCGATCTCCACGACATCGGCGAGGAGGCGCTGCAGCGTCGACGCGACCGTGAGTTCCTGCACCGGTTCGGCCGGCTCGCCGTTTCGGATCATCACGCCGGTCGCCCCTACCGAGAAGTCACCCGATGTGGGGTTCACACCGGAATGCAGCCCGGAGAACGATTCAACTGCAAGGCCGAGCTCGATCTCCGCCTGGAGCTCATCGGCGTTGCGAACCCCCGGCTCCATGACCAACAACTGTGGACCGGGCGACGGCGCGCTCCGCAGTCCGCGTAGCGCCGAGGCCGTCGATTCGGTGCCTCCGCGTCGAGCTGTGGTGGAGTCGAACAGGAATCGGTCGAGCTTGCCGCCCACGATCAGCGGATTGGTTCGAGCCGCCAAGCCCTCTCCGTCGAACTCGTCGGCACCGAGTGACTCGGATCGGGTGGGATCGTCGAGGAGGGTCACGCAATCAGCCGCTATCCGTTCCCCCAGCCGGTCGGCAAACGGTGAGCGACCTTTCTGTACGGCCTCCGCAGACAGCATCGATGCGGCTATTGCGAGCAGACTGATGGCCAGTCGGCCCTCCAACAGGATTGGCATGCGCCCCGATTCCGGCTTGGTCGCCCCGAGCAGCTTGGTGGCACGCGAGAGGGCGTCCTTCACCACTCTGTCGACGTCGAGATCTGCCGGGTTGCGGGCAGCGTCCGATCCCCACCCCACCTGCGTTTCGTCTCCATCGCGGGCAAGTGGTTGGGTGCCGGCCGAGCAACTCGTGTATTCGCTGCTCCGTCGTATGCCGGCGGTCGAGACAAGGGCCGCCTGTCCCCAACCGTCGCCGTAGGTGGTGGTACGGGCGCTCGAAACCCGTGGGTCGGTACTGGTGACGCGACGTTCGATCTCGAGCGCCAGCTCGACCTTGTCCGCCACGTCGAACGCGATCACGGCGTCGGACCACATGTCCTGGCGAACAACCTCGACTCCGTCATCGGTTGCGAGACCATTTGCATCGTCGGGCTCTGCGAAACGGCAGTTGTCACGTGCCTCGGCGAGAGTGTCCTCGAGGACGTCGCGGTCCATAGAGCCGCAATGGGCGAAGCCGACACGCCCAGCGCTGATCACGCGCACACCGGCGCCGGTGGACCCGGCTGAGGTGAGCGACTCGACGTCGCCACCGTGGGCCCGCACGGTTGTTGCGGCGCCGCGCCCGACCATCACCTCGACCTCCTCGCCGGCCTTCGCTGCGCCCACGAGCGCGTCTGCTGCGACGAGCAGGTCCTCGAGTGGACCGATGCCCGCCCGGTCCCGCAGTTCGGGGTCCGTATTCATGCGCCCGACAGGGTCACGTCTTCGATTGCCAAGCTGACCCCGCTGGAATCCCACGGAAACCTCCGGAGGTCCGAACCGATCGAGACCACGCCAGTCAGCATTCGCTGGATGGTGGACGCGATGGTCACCTCCTTGATCGGCTCGGCCGGTTCGCCGCCGCGCAGTCGCACCCCTTCCATGCCGACCGAGAGATCGCCGGATGTGGGATTCACACCGGAGTGCAGACCCGACAGCTCCTGCACTGCAACTGCGTCGCCCACCTCGACGAGCAGCTCGGAGCGGCTGCGGGTGCCGACCACCGGCGTCAGAACCCGTGGGCCGACACCCGGTGCACCTCGGTACCCGCCACGGGCGGCCGACGCTGTTGAGGTTGAGCCGAGTTCGCGGGCCGTATAGGAGTTGTGCAGGAATCCGCGGAGAACGCCGCCTTCGATGAGGGACACCTGCCGGGTCGCAAGCCCTTCGCCGTCACGAGTGCCCGAAGTGGGGGCCGCCGCAGCGTGGGGATCATCGCCGAGCCCGAACGAGGGTGCTGCGATCTGGTCCCCCACTCGGTCAGCGAACGGCGTTCGCCCCCGAGCCACCTCCGAACCCGAGAGCATTCCCGCGACGATGGCGAGAAACTGCGAGGTCACGTACGGATCGAACACGACGGTCACCTTCTCCGAAGGAGGCTTGGAGGCACCCAAGAGGTCCGTCGCCCGGCCTACTGCCTCGTCGATGATCGCACCTGCGTCGAGGCCGTGCAGCCCTCGGCCGCCGTCCAACCCGAAGCCGGTGGTGACCTCTTCACCGTCAGAGGCGAGTGCCCAGATCGCAGCCTGTGCGATGGTCTCGCTCTCGGCGCATCTCACACCGGTGGTGGAGGCAATCGCACTGAGCACGAATGCGTCGCTGTAGTCCGCTCCCTCATGGCCGACCATTCGATCGTCGGCGGCGGAGAGTCGGGCGTCGAGGTCGAGCGCAAAGGCCAACTTGTCATCTGCGCTCACATCCCAGAACCCGGCATCCACCGTCGCAAGCGCAGCCGGTTCCACACCATCGGGATCTGCGAGGCCGGCGTTGGGGTCCGCTGATGCGAACCTGGCGTTGTCGCGTGCTTCGGCCACCGCGACGTCGATCGCTTCGTCGTCGAGTGCAGCTGTCCAGGACATTCCGGTTCTACCGCCGTCGATGACTCGGATGCCCACTCCGTGTTCCACCGCGGAGACGAAATGCTCCACCTCGGAGTCGTGTGCGCGGACCTCCGTGCTGTCGCTCCACTCGAAGACGGCTTCCAGTTGCTCGGCCGGCCGGGCTCGTTCGACGACGGCGTCGACGAGAGCAAGGGCCTCATTCGCGTCCATCAGGATCCTCCTGGGGGCACCAACTGCCGGCTAGGCAGCCGTGCCACCGATGGTCAGTCCGTGGGCCCTCAGGGTGGGCACGCCGTCGCCGACGGGCACCCCTTGGCCGTCCTTGCCACAAGTGCCGGGTGAACCCATTGCGAAGTCGTTGCCGACGGCATCGATGTTTGCCAGCACGGCCGGACCGTTGCCGATCAGGTTGCCCTCCCGGATCGGTTCTGTGATCCGGCCGCCCTCGATCAGGTATGCCTCGGTCATCCCGAACACGAAGTCACCGGTAGCCGTGTTGACCTGCCCGCCGCCCAATTCCTTGACGTACACCCCGCTGGGCGTGTCGGCCAGAATCCCCGCCGGGTCATCCTGGCCGTTCGCCAGATACGTGTTGGTCATGCGGACCATCGGAAGGTGTTGATAACTCTGGCGGCGGCCGTTGCCCGAGCTGGGCCGGCCCTCCTTGCGAGC
>JBPCTP010000331.1:0-5717 GCA_051011615.1 Microthrixaceae bacterium
CCATGCGACTCTCGGGCATCTACCTTGCCCTGGCGACTGCGGCGTTCGGGCTCTTCTGCTACTGGATGGTGTTCCAGCAGCAGGATGTGATGACCGGCGGCACGGCGAATGTGCCCCGAACCACCATCGGTCCGATCGAGGTCACCAGCAGCTACGGGCAGTTGATCGTGCTGGCGATCGCGTTCGCCGTGATGGCCACCGTTCTGGTGCTCCTGCGTCGAAGCGCATGGGGTCGGCGACTGAGTGCCATGCGGGACTCCCCGGTGGCCTGCGCCACACTCGGTCTCAATCTGCTGTCGACCAAGGTCGGAGTGTTCGCATTGTCGGCTGCGATCGCCGGTGCGGGTGGCGCCTTGGCCGGTCGAACCTTCGTCGTCGACGAATTCGGTCTCGACCAGTCGCTACCGATCACCATGTTGGCCGTAGTGGGCGGCATCGGTTCGGTTGGTGGCGCCCTGCTCGGTGGCCTGCTCCTCGGTGCCCAGCCGATCGCCACGACCGTGCTTGCAGCGAACGCGATCGGAATATTCGGATTCGCAAGCGCTTCGGTGACGCAGATCCTGTCCGTCATGCCGGGCTTCATGGGTATCAGCCTCGGTCGCAACCCCGACGGAGCGGCGTCCGAGATCGGCGAGGCATATCGCGACTTCTCGCGTTCGACTGCGGCGATCATTGCGGCTGTGGCCGCCGCCGGCGCACTTTGGTACTGCGCACGGACCGACATCATCGAGAACTGGGGCTTCTTCGCCGCGATCGTGGCTCTGGCATTCGGAGTGCTGCCGGTGTTGCCGGCGATACTGCCCCCTCCGGGAACCCAACGCGTCGGTCGGACCGTGCCCACGGCCATCTGGCTGGTCCTTGCGCTCGGTGTGACTGCCGCAATCCCGTGGGAGGAGATCACCACCTCCAACGGGTTCCGCCTCATTCTCGTACTGATCTGGACCGGCTTGGTCGCCGTCACATCGATCGGGATACTCGGGGTGAACCCCTCCCCTCGGCAGTTCGAGTCCGGTCCCTCACCGGACGAGATCGGTTTCGCGGAACCGCTGTCGCGTTCGGAGGCACTCGAGGCCGGCTCGGCGCTCGGGCTGGAGGAAGGTGCGCTGTCGCTGCCCACAGCTGACGCGCTTCACGCCATCGGCTCGGTTGATGCAGAGCTGGGTGTATCGGCGAAGTCCAACGGGGATCGGCCACGGACCGGGGTCGGTGGCCAGTGAGCGTGCTCGAGGCGTCCGGCGTGTCAGTCCGTTTCGGCGGACACCTCGCGCTCAGCGATGTCACTGTCTCGGTGGAGCCGGGACGCATCGTGGGGCTGATCGGCCCCAACGGCGCCGGCAAGACGACACTGTTCAACGCGATCTGCGGTGTGATCACGCCGACTGCCGGCAAGGTGACCATCCAGGGCCGCGACGTCTCCGGCCTTGCAACCCACAAACGCGCACGCCTCGGGCTCGGTAGGACCTTCCAACGGCTGGAGGTCTTCTCGTCGCTGTCGGTCGCCGACAACGTGAGAGCCGGCCTGGAAATCAGACACACATGGGCGGGGAGAAAAGGTGCTCGGCCGCAGTTCCTCGCGGGATCCGCGTCGGGGGAGTTGCCCGCTGACGCCGAGGTGGCGCTGATCCTCGATCGACTCGGCCTCTCAGAGCTGGCCGAGGTATCCGTGGGTTCGCTGCCGACCGGTCAGGCCCGCCTGGTCGAACTCGGCCGGGCCCTGGCTGCGCGGCCCTCCGTACTGCTGCTGGACGAGCCGGCCTCCGGCCTGGATGACACCGAGACGAACGACTTCGGTGCTCTGCTGATCGAACTTGCGGCAGCCGGCCTGGGAATACTTCTGGTTGAACACGACGTCGGGCTCGTCATGCAGGTCTGCTCGGAGATCTACGTCCTCGACTTCGGCCAGGTGATCGCAAACGGCAACCCGGACATGGTGAAGAAGAACGATGCGGTTGTGGCCGCATACCTGGGGACCGGATGAGCGCCGCCGGAGTCGAGGCGGTGCCCAAGCGGTCACTGCTGGACCTTCAGGGCATCAAGGCTGCCTACGGAACGATCCAGGTGTTGCATGGAGTAGATCTGTCCGTGCCGGAGGGGTCCGTCGTCGCGCTGTTGGGCCCGAACGGTGCAGGCAAGACCACGACCATGTCTGTTGCCTGTGGGCTACTGGAGCCGACCGCAGGCAAGGTTTACATGGCCGGAGTCGACGTGACCGGCACACGGGCTGAGGATCTCGCCCGTTCGGGCGTGGTGACGATCCCGGAGGGCAAGGGGATCTTCCCGAACCTGACGGTCCGCGAGAACCTGATGATGGCCACCTATTCCGGGATGGACATGGGCCATGTCGAAGAAGTCGCCTACACCCGGTTCAACCGCCTCGGGGAACGCCGGGGTCAGGTTGCAGGCACGCTCTCGGGCGGGGAACAGCAGATGCTCGCCATGGCGCGTGGTCTTGCAGCCGATCCTGCGATCCTGCTGCTCGACGAGCTCAGCATGGGCCTCGCCCCACTGGTTGTGGAGGAGCTGTACGGCATCGTTGCGCAGATCGCACGGGGCGGGACGTCCATCCTCGTCGTGGAGCAGTTCGCGCGGACGGTGCTCGGCGTGGCAGACCTGGCGGGCGTGATGGTGAACGGCACCGTCAGGGCCTTCGGCCGTCCGAACGAGATCGAGAACGAATTGTCAGCCGCATATCTGGGAGCATGAAGACCCGTGAGTAACAATCCGAATCAACCCACACCGGGAGTCGAGAATCCGATGGCCACGCAGGACGGCGCGCGGATCGAGCAGTTTCGCGACGACATGGATCGCATGAAACTCAAAGGGGCCAGCGCCGGTTCCGAGCGCTGGATGCTCGCGATCGGCGCGCTGCTGGTGATCGTCGGGCTCGTCCTGGGCATCCTGGGTGCGGTCAACACGATCAATGCGGGCGACTCCCCAACGGACCAGCGAGCTTTCATTGCATCCGGATCCCTGCTCGGCATCGTGCTGGTGATCGCCGGCGCCGCCCTGTTCGTCCGTTTCTCGCTCGGGCGCTTCCTGCGCTTCTGGCTGGTACGTCTCGTCTACGAGGGCCGTGCGGACACCGACAGGATCGTGGACGCGATAGAGCGAGCATCCGGGCTCGAGTCGACCGTCGCCTCGGCGCCGACACAGCAGCCGCAACCGGTATCACAGCAGCCGGCCGCAACGCCCTCCGCAGCTTCCCAGCAACCTGCGCCCTCCCAGCAACCGGCACCACTGCAGCAACCGGCACCACCGCAGCAACCGGCACCACCGCAGCCGCTACCTCCACAGGCTCCGTCCGCCCCGCCGCAGGGCTGAGTCATCCCCGATTGACCGAAGAGCCTCCCGCAGGAATTGTTGCTGCTCGGATTTGCCCGCCCACCCACCCCCAAAGGTAGATTGGGAAAGGTTTCACAAGCGCCGGAAAAGCCCGGCCCAGCCTAGGAACCGCCGGATCCATGACCTCGGAAAACCCCTCCAGAACAGCATTCGCTGACGCGGCCCATCGGAGCACCGGCTCCTTTGAGTTGGTGCTCGGCCCAGTGCTGATGGCCCTGCTCGGTCTGGTGATCGATCGTTGGCTCGGAACGGCTCCGTTGTTCATCCTGCTCTTCACCGTGTGGGGTGTGATCGGGGCATCCGTATCGCTGTACTTCCGGTACCGCGAACAAGCGCGAACCACCGCTTCGCTCACAAGCAGCGCCCGCGCAGGCTCCGATGAAGGGGGGATTCGGTGACCGCGACGAATGACCCGATGGTTGTGCGAATCGAAGGACCCTCGCCCGCGATGGCCGTCGCAGTAGATCTCGCCAAGCGCAGTCTGTGGTTGCTGCCGGTGGTGATCTTCGTGTCCGCGGCCTTCTGGGGAATCGACGGCGTCGCCTCCACTGTCTATGCCCTGGCCATCGTGGTCGTGAACTTCCTGCTGGCCGGCTGGATGCTCGCCGTCACCGGCCGCATCTCCGCCGCGATGATGGGTGCCGCCGCGCTGTTCGGATTCCTGTTGCGCCTCGGATTGATCTTCCTTGCCGTATTGCTGGTAAAAGATGCCGGCTGGCTCGAGCTGGTGCCGTTCGGCATCACGCTCGTGGCAACACACCTGGTGCTGCTCTTTTGGGAGATGCGCCACATCTCGTCTTCGCTGGCGTTTCCGGGCCTAAAGCCCGACGCCGAGCCCAACCCGTACCTGCCGGAGAAATAGGAGCCCGCCCGGATGCTCTCTGTGCTCACCAACCCAGCCGTGCTGCTCGCCGCCGAAGAAGGCGGTGGAGGAGTCGAGTTCCCGCCGATCAACCTGATCGTGATCTGGCCCTCATACTTCGGCGGCGACAGCTGGTATGCGTTCAACAAGATTGCGCTGATCTCGATGATCGGCATGATCGCACCGGTGATCCTGTTCTGGTTCGCCAAGCGCAAGGCGCAACTGGTGCCACGGCGCACGCAGAATGTGGCCGAAGCGTCGATGGATTTTGTTGAGAACCAGATCGTGCTCCCGGCCATCGGGCCAGACGGCATGCGCTACCTACCGATGCTGCTGTCGATGTTCTTCTTCATCTGGATCGGCAACCTCTTCGAGGTCATTCCGACATCACACATGCCGGCGAATGCCCGCATGGCCAACCCACTTCTGTTGGCGATGACCGCATGGGTCATGTTCATCGGAGTCGGCCTGAAGCACCACGGTCTCGGTTACCTCAAGGAAGCCCTGTTCCCACCAGGGGTGCCGAAGGCCCTGTACCTGTTGGTGACGCCGATCGAGTTCCTCTCGACGTTCATCATCCGGCCCTTCTCCCTCGCAGTTCGACTCTTCGCCAACATGCTGGCCGGCCACATCCTGCTCGTGACCTTCAGCGTGCTCACCATCACCCTCATGGTGGGCAGCGTCATGTTGGTGGTCGGAACACTGAGCTTCGCCATGCTCGTGGCCTTCACCGGCTTCGAGTTCATGGTCGCATTCCTGCAGGCCTTCATCTTCGCCCTGCTAACCGCCGTGTACATCGGCGGGGCCCTGCATCCGGCTCACTGATCCCAACGCAACACATTTTCGAACCATTCGACCGAATCAAGATCTGATCCCTACAGGAGAAAGAGATAGCAATGAGCGCAATAACCAACACCGCAGTCGAGATTCTGCAGCAGTTCCCCGATGGGATCGACGGAGACGAGGCAAAGGCCATCTCAGCGGCCTCCGGCGCAGGCATGGCCTACGGCCTTGCCGCCATCGGCCCGGGCATCGGCATCGGCTACCTCGTCGGCCAGTCCGTGCAGGCAATGGCCCGCCAGCCCGAGTCGGCAGGCCAGGTCCAGACCACGATGTTCCTCGGCATCGCCTTCACCGAGGCGCTCGCCCTCATCGGCTTCGTGGTGTTCATCCTCCTCAAGTTCGTCTGATGCTCGCCTCACTTCTCGTCCTTGCGGCCGAGGAGGACCCAACTGCGATCAACCCCGTGGTCCCCGACACAATCGGGGAGATCTTCTGGGGAGCGGTGGCGTTCTTCTCACTGTGGATCCTCATGCGCTACTGGCTGCTGCCACCGCTGCTGAGGGTGCGCGAGGAACGCAAGGCCCAGGTGATCGCGGATCAGGAAGCAGCCGAGGAGGCCGCCATGGCCGCCGAGGATGTGCGACGCGACTACGACGCAACACTCGCCGAGGCACGTGCCGAGGCCAACACCGTGCTCGAAGAAGCTCGTGCGGAAGCCGAGGCCGAACGC
>JBPCTP010000332.1:0-8676 GCA_051011615.1 Microthrixaceae bacterium
GAACCGTGGTGGTGGTGACGGTGCTGGGTGTTGATTCTCCGCGGAAGAAGGCCAGGGTCGGCGCCGATGCGGCCTCATCGAGCAGCAGGACCTCGGCGCCACCGTCGGTGCGGAATGGCTCGACGGCAAGCGCATGGGTCTGGAGGCGTTGGGGATCGAAGTCGGAGAATCTCTGGCCCAGGCCGAGCAGGTCCCCGAAGCCGAGCCCCGAGTCGACCGTGGTGGAATCGAGTCCTGCGTCAATCAGGCTCTTCAGCTGGCCGACGTTGTTGAGTCCGAGCGTTCGGGCCTTGGACAGCGATGCGCGCATGAGGGCCTGCTGGCGGGTCATGCGCCCCAGGTCCCCGGAGGGGTCGGTCTGCCATCCGGCCTCGGTTTGATACTGGAGCTGCCGGGAGCGGGCGAATGCGAGACCCTGAGCGCCGTCCAGCACGACACACCCAGCCTCGGGAATGCGTAGCCCGGAATTGCTGTCGCGCACCGGGGCGTCGAAGTACATCGGTACGCCGCCGAGGGTGTCGATGAGGCGTTGGAAGCCGTTGAAGTCGACCTCGGCGAAGTGGTGTATCGGAATGCCGAGATTGGAGTCGATCGTGTCGATGAGCGTCTGGGTCGACTCGGCATAGGCCGCGTTAATTCGCTGCTCCTCCCCGTTGGGCAGGGTCACCCAAAGGTCTCGTGGGATGGACAACACATCGATGCGGTCGCTGTCGGGATCAACGCGCAACACGGCGATGCTGTCTGATCGCT
The DNA here is from genome assembly GCA_051011615.1 of Microthrixaceae bacterium. Classification (GTDB taxonomy): domain Bacteria; phylum Actinomycetota; class Acidimicrobiia; order Acidimicrobiales; family Microtrichaceae; genus JBPCTP01. The sequence goes on from JBPCTP010000332.1 coordinate 751, forward strand.
GACCACCCGGCACTTCGTCACCCAACATCACGCCGGCCATCGGATCGGAGCTGTTGATCTCCGCGCGGCTGTCGGATCCGATCACCAGGTAGTTCCGTGGTTCACCCGAGACGGCATCGGCCAGGTCGAGATCGACCCGGTCGACCTGCTGGTAGGTCCACCACCCGTATCCCGCAACAGCGGCCGCTATGACCACGATCGCAGCCAGTACGCCGACGAGCACCCGCACGCCGCGCCGCTTGGGCGGGGGCTTGCGGGGTCGGCGTCTGACCTGCTGTGCGTCATCGGTCCCGGAACCGGTGCGCCGCGGTCTCGGGGGTGTGTTGCTCCCAGCCACTGCAACACAATCGTAATGCAGCGCGGGTCCAGCCCTTGGTACCGGCTGGCACAGGCGGCCACCGATGCTGGGCCGTCACTCAGCGCCGCGAATCGCGTTTCCCGCCCCTTCAACGGCGGTGTTGACTGGGTCCATGGCCGATCGATACACCCATGGGCACTCCGAGGCAGTCCTAAGAAGCCACAGGTGGCGCACGGCGGACAACTCGGCGGCGCACCTGCTCCCCCATCTGACGCCGGGCCAACGCCTGTTGGACGTCGGGTGTGGGCCGGGGAACATCACAGCCGAGCTGGCCGAGCTGGTGGCACCCGGCGAGGTCATGGGAATTGACGTGTCGGGTGATGTGATCGCCGCGGCAAGCCATCAGTTCGGCAATGGAGCGCGGATCGGGTTCAGGGTGGCCGACACCTATGAGCTTCCCTATGAGGATGACTCGTTCGACGTCGTGAACGCCCACCAGGTGCTGCAGCACCTCGCTGATCCCGGTGCGGCATTGCGCGAGATGCGCCGGGTCCTGGCCGAAGGGGGCACGTTGGCCGTGCGCGATTCGGACTACTCGGCGTTCATGTGGTCACCCGACGAACCACTTCTGAACAGGTGGATGGAACTCCACCACCTCGTGTCGGACCGAAACGGCGTGGATGCCGACGCAGGGCGTCACCTGCTCGGTTGGGTGAGGGCCGCCGGATTCGATGACGCAACGTTCTCCACCTCCACCTGGACATTCGCCACTCCGGAAGAGACGTCGTGGTGGGGAACCATGTGGGCCGAGCGAGTCGAGGGGTCGTCATTCACCGAACAGGCCATCGAGGCCGGCTTCAGCGATCAGGATGAACTCGCACGGATCGGCGATGCGTTCCGTGAATGGGCTGTCGCTGCAAACGCAGTGTTCGTGTGCGTGCACGGCGAGGTAGTGGCGCAGAAGTAGGTGTCCTTCACATCGCGAGCGGCGACACCAGGCCCGGACCGGGCGGCTAGGACTTCTTCTGCTCGACCTTGGGTTCCCTCGGGAGCCCGAGAACGCGCTCGCCCACGATGTTTCGCTGGATCTCCGCAGTGCCGCCCCAGATCGTCTCCGAGCGCGAGAAGAAGAACGACGACACCATCGGGCTGACCGGATAGGTCTCACGCCGCTCGGCACGCAGTGCCCCGGGCCAGGAACCCTCCTCCGGTCCAGCGGTGGCCAGGAACGCCTCGATGCCCCAGATGTCGAGCGCGAGCTCCATCGCATCGCGGTGCATCTCCGACCAGAACATCTTGTTGGTCACACCCAGGACCGTCACGGCCGGATCCTTCGTCTTGTTGACCGTAGCGGTGAGTGAGCGCAGACCGTTGATTCGCAGGATCTGGATCCTGGAGTAGTACTTCATGAGGCGCTGGCGGATCAGCGAATCGCCGATCGCCCCGTTGTCGGTCGCCTTTTCGACCATGACCCTGCACTCCTCGGCGAAGCGCCGGTACCCGGTGGTGGCCGACATCCCCCGTTCGAAGCCGAGCGTGTCGTTGGCGACCTTCCATCCGTTGTTGATGCCGCCCACGACGTTGTCGATCGGGCAGCGTGCGTCGCTGAAAAATACCTCGTTGAACTCGGCAGTGCCGTCGGGCTGGGTAATGCCGCGCACCTCGATGCCGTCCTGGTCCATCGGTACCAGCAGATAGGTGATGCCTGCCTGCTTCTTCACATCAGGATCGGTGCGGGCCAGCACGAAGCAGTAGTCGGCGAACTGGGCCTGGGTCGTCCACACCTTCTGGCCGTTGATCACCCACTCATCTCCGTCCTGCACGGCGGTGGTTTTGAGCGATGCAAGATCGGAGCCCGAGTCCGGCTCGGAGAACCCCTGACACCAGCTCATCGTGCCGTCGAGGATCTTCGGCAGGAAGAACTTCTTCTGCTCCTCGGTGCCGTTCATCAGGATGGTCGGTCCGACCAGCGTGTCGCCGAAGAAGTCCGCGCGCATCGGGGCCTTGGCGTTCGCGAATTCCTCGGCCAGCACCACGCCCTGCATGGTGCTGAGCCCCTTTCCGCCGTACTCCTCGGGCCACGTGGCGCAGATCCATCCGCCCTCGTGGAGCTTGGAGGGCCACCGCTTGTTGAACTCCTTCTTCGCCTCGGGAGTCATCTCGAAGCCGTCGTCGAACCAACCGTCGGGAAGGTTCTCCTCCAGCCAGGCGCGGATCTCGGTGCGGAACTCTTCGGCTTCGGGGGGATAGCTCAGGTCCATGCGCCCATGTTGACCGAGCGGTCAAGTGTTCTCAACCCGCCAAGTCCGGGCTCCGCCCAATAGTGCTCTGGTGCTGCGGCGAAACCACCCGTGCACGGGCAGAAAACCGTCAGATCGCCGGGGCCCCGGACTCTTGGCTTGCAGAGCCAGGAGGACACCATGAGCATCAACTCGACCTACGAACCCAGAACAGCCACCAGCGCCCGACGGGGGATCACCCCACGCAGACGACTGCGCCGAAACAGCGTTCTCAGCGTCAGCGCGATGGCGGCCGATCTACGCCAGATCCACCGAACCCACTCAGCTGCGTGGATCGGCAACCCCGCCGTCTGACCCGAATCGGCTCCCGCAACCGAGGCCGGCGAACCGTGCCCCCCTTGGCCCAGCCAACTCGAGTTCGTTCCTGAGTGGCCCGGTCCAGATGGGGCAGCTGCGTGACTCCAGAACGAAGTTGAGTGGTGTGGAGGCATACACCGAGGTGACGCCGGGCCGCCTCGGGGCCGGGGGTGGGACTCGCCTACCATGCTGGCCCATGACCGTTGCTGCGGAACGCCTGGAAGAAGTGCAGTCCACCCGCTGGCGCAACCAGTGGGCCGAGCTCAAGGGCCAGGTGATCGACACCGACCTGTGCACGGGATGCGCCGGGTGTGTAATCGCCTGTCCGCACGACGTGATCGGCTACAACCACGAACAGGGCGGCTACAGGCCCTTCCACCTCGAGGACGAGCTCGGCCCCGATGACTGCGGCCACGGCCAGAAGGGCTGCACCAGCTGCACCCGGGCCTGCCCCCGGTTCGGGATCTGGGAAGCCCAGGCCGACGACCACCTGTTCGCCCGCACCCGCAACGACGACGAAGTCGCCGGCATCTACCAGGACATCCTGCTCACCCGCGCCTCGGACGAAACGGTGCTCGACATCGGCCAGGACGGCGGGCTGGTCTCTGCAATCCTGATCTGGGCGATGGAGCACGACTACATCGATGCCTCGCTGGTTTCATACCTCGAGGGCGACAAGGACTCGTGGATCGCCAAGCCGGGCGTGGCCGCCTCACGTGAGGAGATCCTCGACGCTGCCGGTTCCCGCTACACCTACTCGGCCAACACGCTCGCTCTGGACGAAGCCCTGGAGGCGGGTCACAAGCGACTTGCCCTGGTGGGTATGAGTTGCCAGAGCTCGGTTCCCCCGGTCATGTGGAGTCGAAAGATCGGCAAGGTCGGCAAGCCGATCGTGTTCAACCTCGGCCTGCTCTGCTCCAAGACCTTCGACGACGCCATCTTCGAGGAGCTGTTCTGGGCGAAGTACCGCCTGGCCCGCTCCGAAATCGCCAAGATGAACATCAAGGGCGTGTTCCAGATCTGGACCCACGACGGCACCTACCACGAGGTCAACCTCAAGGAATGCCACGCCTGGACCCGCGACGGCTGCAACCACTGCCCGGACTTCGCAGCCGAGCATGCTGACATCTCCTGCGGCGGAATCGGAGAGAACGCTGACTGGACCCTGACCATCGTGCGCACGGATCTCGGTCGCGAGATCATCAGCCGCATGATCGACCAGGGCGTGATCGAAGCCCGCCCGGGTGATTCGGACCCCGGAGCCATTGCACTGATGCAGAAACTGGCAGAACGCTCGCGCAGCCGTTGGCCCGCCAGTGCAGAGGCAAGCGTGCGAATTGGGGTTCCGGAGGGCGTGAAGGCCCACTGACGGCCCTTCTTGGTGGGTCAGGGGGCCCAATTCAGCGTGGAATGGTCCGTTTGACCCTCCAGGGTGTTCAGGGCGCCACCGATTGGATGCCATGAACGCAAGCGTCCTCACCCCAGCAAAGGTCAGCCACCGTCTGGCCACGAGCACGGGGCTGTGGAGGGCGATGGCCGAACGGGTGGTCCCCGCCGAAACGCTCCCGACAATCGAGGTGGCCGAGATAGCGCCTCGGATGTCGATGTTCGACTACGACCCGGCTGAGGCAGTGGCCCTCACAGAGATCCCGGACTGCCTCTGAGCCACCGCGCTGCGTTGGTCAGCTTGGGGCACCGCACTCGTCGAAGATCGTCTGGATGTTGTCGGGTACGTCGATCTCATCGCCCGACTCGGCCTCGGCCTGCTGGTCCTCGAAGTCCTTGGCCTCCGAGAACGGTACCTTCTCCACCAGTCCGTCGTATATGCACTGGCACTCGTCCTGTGGAGCGAACACCACCGCGTCGGAGGATCTGTCGCCCTCGTTGTCGCCCTTCTGGAAAATGCCCGTACATCCGAGCATGAAGTTCTCCTCGTACGCATCGCCGTAGTCGGTCGGTTGCGGGTTGACGCCACAGGCCAGGGGGACGAACAACGCGACGGCCACCAAGGCACCCATGCGCAGGCGGCTGGTTCGATTCATGAACGTATCGCTCTTCAAGGGTTATCCACTCTGGTTCGGAACTGCGCCGAGGGGTCGCAGCGTCAGACCAAGATAGCTGTCGGAGCGCACCCATCACCATGCGACCCGGGGTGGCGCAGGCGGGATTGCTCCGAGTCAGGCTGCTGGCGCAGAAGCTGACTCGCGGGTGCGACTGTAGGACTGCTTGCGCCAGATGAGGAAGGTGATGATGCCGATGAAAACCTGGGGGAAGTAGGAGGCCGCACGCCAGAGCAGGTCTGCTGCGAGGGCTTGGTCCTTGTCCGCACCCATGCTGGACATGAGTCCCACAAGGGCGGCGTCCACCGTGCCGAGTCCGCCGGGGGTCACGGGAATGAATCCGGCCAGACGGGCGAGGGCGAAGGCGGCGAACAACTCCGCAGGATTCAATCCCGAATCGGTGCCGGCGATGCCGTAGTAGGCAACAGCCAACACCAGGAACTGACAGAACTGTTGGAGAAAGCTGGTACCTGTCAGGAGCTTCCATCGCTCACTCACGACACCGGTGAGTTGGTCGCGGAACTGAAGCACCGATGCTGTGACATCGCCCACGCCCTGGTTGCCCTCTGCCTCAGGATCCTCGTGTGGTGCCTCGGCTGGCTCACCCTTCTTGCGTCGGAACCGCTTCGCCAGGCCTCCGACCACACGGTCGCCTAGACCGCCGATCCTGCGGGCCATGGGCTCCGAACGCAGCACCAGTGCGAACAGGCCGACCAGCACGACAATCGCTGCCAGTCCCGCCAATGCTCCGAGGACCTCGTTGCTCGTGGCGCCACCCTGGAACACGAGTATCAGCACGCCCAGGACGGGAAGTCCGAGGGTGATGAACAGGTTCCACACACTTGTCGCACCGATTGCCGTCGTGGTGGCTGCGGCACCGTATCCGTAGCCGCTCAACATGGCGTACTGGACTCCCAGACCAAAAGCGCCACCGGCGGGTACCACATTCGAGATCATGAAGGACGTCTGGCGGACCACGAAGGCATTTCCGTAGTGAAGTCCCGGCATCGCAGCCTGGTAGGGGAACACATACACCAACACGTTGACGACGGTGATGATGGCGAGGGCTATCAGGGCACCGATGGACATCATCTGGATCGAGTCCCACGCCTGGCCGTAGTCCGCGAACTTGGGAAACACCCCCACGAAGACGAACACGAGCACCGCGATCGTGAGGATGCCGGCGATCACCTGCTTCTTGCGATCCACCTTCGAGATCGGTGGGGCAGCCCCGCCCGCCTCATCCGCAGCGTTCCGCGCTGCCTCTGCGTCGCCCGACACGGCGGCGGGATCCTTGGGCTCGGTCACCGCGACCACGCTAGGCCGCGGTGGCGCAATTCCCGCGGCATGAACCGCGTCCTGCCCTGTGCGATACCGGCGCCGGGACAGCTCCTCACCAGGTCACCGGGTCTTCTGTTGGACGCGACCCCGAGATCACCTCGAGCGGCTCAATTGCACCGCCTTGGCGAACACCTCATCGAGCATGTCCTCGGTGAGCCTGCCGGTGAAGGTGTTCTGTTGACTCACGTGGTAGCAGCCCAACAGAACAGTTCCATCCGGGGCTGTCGCCTGGGAACCGTGGCCGAACTTGGGCCGGGGAGAGATGTCGAGCAATCTCGCCATCTCGGCGTGTCCGAAACCGCCGAGGGCAATCACCACCTTCAGGTTGGCGAGCAAGTCGAACTCGCGCAGCAGGAAGGGGGCGCATTCATCGCGTTCGGCCGCAGTCGGCTTGTTGGCGGGCGGCGCGCACTTCACCGGTGAGGTCACCCAGGCGCCGGTCAGTTCCAGTCCGTCGTCGGCGGATACTGCCTCGGCCTGTGTGGCAAGGCCCGCTCGGTGCATTGCACGGTAGAGCCAGTCCCCCGAACGATCCCCGGTGAACATGCGACCCGTTCGATTGGCGCCATGAGCCGCCGGCGCGAGACCAACTATTGCGATCCGGGCTTCGGGATCGCCCCAACCCGGCACACCCCGACCCCAGTACTCCTCATCGGCGTACGCAGCGCGTTTCTCGGTGGCGACCAGTTCACGCCATTCGACCAAGCGGGAACATCTCCGGCAATCAGCCACGCGCTCAGCCAGGGTCTGCAGATCCGCCGCTGGTGCGTCCGCTTCGCCGGGTTGTTGTTTCGCCACACGTGAATACTCGCGCAGCCGGATCGGGACTCCTTGCGGCGAGTCCGTAGGATCAGGCCCATGGCGACACGCAAGACGTCCAGCGCGAAGAAGTCGGGTGCAAAGAAGTCGGGTGCAAAGAAGTCGGGGCCCACGATCGTGCTGTTGGTGCGCCACGGCCGTACCGGTACCACAGGGTCCGTTCTGCCGGGTCGGGCCCCGGGGCTTCACCTCTCCGATGAAGGCCGGTCGCAGGCCGAAGGCGCCGCCGAGCGAATCGCGCCACTGGGCCCGACTGCCATCTATGCATCGCCGATGGAACGCACCCGCGAGACTGCGGCGCCGATCGCCAGAGCAGCGGGCCTCCGGGTTCGACAGGCTCATGGGCTGATCGAATGCGATTTTGGCGAGTGGACCGGCAAGAAGCTTGCGACGCTGCGCCGCAAACCGGAGTGGAACGCGGTGCAGCACTCCCCCTCTGTGTTCACATTCCCCGGCGGTGAGTCCTTCGCCGGGATGCAACAGCGCATCTGGTCGCAGCTGGAGGGCCTGGTCGGCGACCACCCGGGGGAGACGATCGTGGCGGTGAGCCACGCAGATCCCATCAAGGCGGCCATCGCCATGGCGAGCGGGGTCCACCTCGACAACTTCCAACGCCTGGTCGTGTCGCCGTGTTCGGTGACCGCCTTGCTCTTCGGCGCCGGGGCACCCATCGTGTTGTGTGTGAACACAACCGACGGATCCCTGAAGGAGATGGCCGTCTCGTGAGCGCCGGGAGTTCCTTCGAGTTCGAGCACTTGGACTCCTTCGTGCCCGGGGCCATCGGCGAGCCCGGCGACCGCACGTTCTACCT
>JBPCTP010000333.1:0-4677 GCA_051011615.1 Microthrixaceae bacterium
CCGAGCAGGTCGAGGCTCATCACGACACACTCGGTATGCCAGCCGGGGCGACCATCGCCCCAGGGTGAGGGCCAACTGGGTTCACCCGTCTTGGCGAACTTCCACAACGCGAAGTCCGCCGGATGCCGCTTCTCCTCCCCCACGATCTCCCGATCACCTCCGCCCGCCAACATCTCGTCGAGCGATTGGTGCGCCAGCAGTCCGTAGTCCGGCACTGACGTCACCGACAGATAGATGCCGTCGGAGGTGACGTACGCACTGTCGCTTTCGATGAGTACGGCAATCAGCTCGACCATCTGTTCCACGTATGCCGTCGCATGCGGGTCAGCGTCGGGTCGCAGCACGTCGAGTGCGTCCATCGTTGCGTACCAGGCCGCCTCCCACTGCTCGGCAACCTCGGACTCAGGCCGGTCCTCGGCGTTGGCCAGAGCAATGATCTTGTCGTCGATGTCGGTGATGTTGGACACGAACGTGACGTCCAGACCCGACCACGAGAGATAGCGGCGGAGGATGTCGAACACCAGTGCCATTCGGGCGTGACCCAGGTGTGCAGGGCCGTAGACCGTGGGGCCGCACACATAGATGTCGACCTTGCTGGGATCGCGCAGTTCCAGCGGGGACACGTTGCGGGCGACGGTGTCGTACAGGCTGATCACGGAGCGATCCTACCGATACGCCGATACCGTCAGGATGTGACCGACAACCAGGCCGACGGCGGCGTTCCGCGACGGCCACGTCCGATCCCGGGTGCGGACCCACTTCGAGTGGGCGCGGCTGTGCTGGCCGCCCCCCTACTCGCCGAAATCGTCATCAGCTTGGCGGGATTGCAGGACACCGTTGCGCTGTTGGTGCGGGTTCTCGGCTGGGTGGGCGCCGTGTTCGCAACCATGACGTGGGTCCTCAAGCCGATCACCGGGGCCGTGGCCGCGGCCAGGGTTCGTGCAGCCGACGCGCACGCACAGACCCTCGTCGCGCGTACCGAGGTCGACTTCCGCACACGATTCGAGCGTGCACTGGCACAGACGAAATCGGAACCAACCGCGATTCGAGCAGCAATGCGCGCCGTCGATGAACTGATGCCGGACGCTCAGGTGACACTGCTGCTGGCCGTTCCCGAAGAACCACTTGTCGGTTGGTCGGTCCGCATGCTCGACGGTGAGATCACACCTGCAAGTCCCATCGTGGATACCCCCGGTTGTGCCGCACTGGCAACCGGCAGCACCGTGATGACCACCTCGTCGTCACTCGATGCATGCGAACACATCGAGGATCCCGACATGGCCGTCTCCGCGCTCTGCGTACCCATGCGGCTCGACGACCGGCTGCTCGGCGTTGTGTCCGTCGTGGGGGCACCCGGCGAGAGTCCGGATGACCACACAGCCCTGCTGATCGAATGGCTGGTCGAACGAACGGGCGTGCGGGTCAGCGAGCAACGGCGGCTCCAGGGGCGCTCCGAGCTGCTCCGCGAGGACGAGGTGACCGGCCTGCCGGGGGCGCAGACCCTGCAGCGCCAACTGCGGGAAACCATCCGCTCACTCGTGCCCTTCTGCTTGGCCCTGGTGAGCATCGATGAGTTCGACTCCGGCGTGGACGGTGGAGGAGACGACTCGTTGCGAACCCTCGCCGACACCCTTCGGCGGACCCTACGCCCCGATGACCTCTTGTGCCGTCTCGATGGCGGACGCTTCGGGGTGTTGCTCACCAACTGCGCAGCATCGCAGGCATCCCTGGCGTTGGAACGTGTGCGGGAGTCGCTCGCACTCGCGCTCTCGGTGGAAGCAGCCGCTCCCTTCACCTTCTCTGCGGGCGTGGTGGAGTCACACCGTGCCACCTCTATCGATGGATTGCTCGACCGCGCGGCGGACGCCGCCGGCGATGCACATCGCAGTGGTGGAAACCGGGTGATGGTCTCCGCTGATTGAGTCGACTCAACCGAGGAGGTCGACCGGCACGTCGCCCTCGGCGATCCGACGCGCCCTGTCAGTGGCCGCCCATGCGACCTCCGGTTGGGGAAGTATCCAGAAACGGCCCTGTGTGACGCCATCAACCAGCGCATCGGAGACCGACGCCGGGTCTGCGCCGTTGATGACACCTCGAGCGGTTGTCTCCTGCAGGTCGCGCACAACAGCCGGATATGACGAACCGACCGAAGCATCCAGTCCGGACATCGGCGGATAGTCCTCGCCGGCAGTGGCGATGCTGCCGGGACACACCACCGACACCCCAACCCTCGACTCGATTCTGCGGAGCTCGTGGTGTGTTGATTCCACGGCGCCGTTGATGGCGTGTTTCGTGGCGACGTACGGAGCGAGGCCGGGTGTGGCCACAAGGCCCGCACCCGAAGAGACCGCCACCACCCAGCCGTCGTCGCGTTCCACCATCGTGTTCAGGGCAGCGCGCAAGCCGTGGATCACACCCCAGAAGTTCACATCCACGGTGAGCTCCCACCGATCGATGGGCTCCTCCCAGGAGAGTCCGGGCAGGGAGATCCCGGCGTTGAGCACGCTGAGACGCAGACCGTCGAGGTTTTCGGCGGCGGCCACCAACTCGGCGTGATGGGAGCGTTGAGCCACATCTCCGGCCACCGCGGCGACCGTGGCGCCGTTGGCGGCGAGGGATTCCCGCACCGACTCCAACCGCGCCGCGTCTATGTCAGCGAGCACGATCGACATCCCCTCGGAAGCGAGTCGTGCTGCGATGTCGGATCCGATGCCACCTGCGGCGCCGGTAACGATGGCCGTACCTGATGTGAGTTCCATTACCTTGACCAAGATATGCCAGCGCTGCCGCCTGAATTCCTGAACGACCGCATCGTCCCCGAAAAGGTGGCGGTGGACGGCCTCGACGACAAGTGGGCCGGCGCCTGGGAGGAGGCCGGCACTTATTCCTTCGACCGCTCGGCAAGCCGCGCAGATGTGTTCTCGATCGACACGCCGCCGCCAACGGTCTCGGGTTCACTGCACGTCGGACACGTCTTCAGCTACACCCACACCGACACTGTCGCCAGATTCCAGCGAATGCGGGGCAAGGAAGTCTTCTACCCGATGGGCTGGGACGACAACGGGCTTCCCACCGAACGACGGGTCGAGAACTACTTCGGCGTGCTGTGCGATCCCTCCGTGGGCTATGTCGAGGGACTGGAGCCTCCCGAAAAGCCCGCCAAGAAGCGCGGCGACTTCGTCCGCGTGAGTCGGCCCAACTTCATCGAATTCTGCCAACGCCTGCTCGGTGTGGACGAACAGGCATTCGAGCAGACATGGCGGCACCTCGGTCTCTCGGTGGACTGGTCGATGACCTATGCGACCATCGACGAGAGAAGCCGCCGCATCTCGCAGCGCGCATTCCTGCGCAACCTCGCCCGTGGCGAGGCGTACTCGACCGAGGCGCCGTGCCTCTGGGACATCACGTTCCAGACAGCTGTGGCCCAGGCCGAACTCGAGGACCGCGAACGTCCCGGGGCGTACCACAAGCTTGCCTTTGCCTCCCCGGAGGGTGAGCCGGTCTTGATCGACACCACCCGCCCGGAGCTGGTCGTCAGCTGCGTGGCACTCGTGGCCCATCCCGACGATGAGCGCTACCAGCCGCTGTTCGGGACCACGGTGCGAACGCCACTGTTCGGAGTCGAGGTGCCCGTGCTCGCCCACGAGCTGGCCGAACCCGACAAGGGCACAGGCATCGCGATGATCTGCACATTCGGCGACACCACCGATGTCACCTGGTGGCGCGAACTCGACCTGCCGACACGAGCCTGCCTGGCGCGCGACGGACGGTTCCAAGAGGATGCGCCCGAGTGGCTCGAGACGGACGAGTCACGCCAGCGGTACTCGCGCATCGCCCGCAAGGGCGCCGGTGGGGCGCAGGTGCAGATGGTCGAGATGCTGACCGAGACCGGCGAGATGATCGGCGAACCCCGCCCGATCGAGCACGCCGTCAAGTTCTACGAAAAGGGCGACAAGCCCCTCGAGATCGTCACCTCGCGCCAGTGGTACATCCGCAACGGTGGTCGCTCCGCTGATCTCCGCGCCGCACTGGTGGAACGCGGTTCGGAGCTGAACTGGCACCCCGACTACATGCGGCACCGATTCGACAACTGGGTCGGCGGCCTGAACGGGGACTGGCTGGTGTCCCGCCAGCGCTACTTCGGTGTGCCCATACCCATCTGGTATCGCCTCGACGACGACTCCTACCCGATCCACGACGAACCGATCGTGCCGGACGAGGCAACGCTGCCGGTCGATCCCCAGGCCGAGTGCCCTCCGGGATTCACCGAGGCACAACGTGGCCAACCCGGTGGTTTCGCCGGTGACCCCGACATCATGGACACCTGGGCCACCTCTTCTCTCACACCGCTGATCGCATCGGCGTGGGAAGAGGACAACGACCTCTTCGCCCGCACGTTTCCGATGGACCTGCGGCCGCAGGGGCACGACATCATCCGCACCTGGCTGTTCTCCACCCTGCTGCGCAGCCACTACGAGTTCGATTCGTTGCCTTGGTCGAACGTGGCACTCTCGGGATGGATCCTCGATCCGGACCGCAAGAAGATGTCCAAGTCCAGGGGCAACGTCGTGGTGCCGACCGACCTGCTGCACCAGCACAGCCCCGATGCCGTTCGCTACTGGGCAGCTTCTGCACGCCCGGGCACCGACACCGCCTTCGACACCGGCCAGATGAAGG
>JBPCTP010000334.1:0-2984 GCA_051011615.1 Microthrixaceae bacterium
CCCCGAGAACGATCCCGCCCGAATCGATCGCTGGAACGAGATCGTGCGCCGGGTCGCGGATGAGGCCGGCGTCGGAGTCCTCGACGTGGCCGGAGGCGTCGCCCAGTGGCCCGGCGGAGAGTTCGACCCGGAACGCCGTGCGGACGATGGGGTCGGGTTCACCGAGGTTGGAGTTGTCGACCTCGCAAGCTCCTTTGCGGCACAGATCGCTGCAACGCGGCCACCCCCGGAGCGTCCGGACCCGGCTGCGGACATAGCCGCCGAGGCTCCTCTCCCTCCTGCTCCTGCGGTGACCCCGAGGCGAACCGCGGCGGCGGGCAGGACCGCAGACGTGCTGGTCGTCGGCGATTCCGTCGCCTTCAACATCGGTTTCGGCCTCGACGAATGGGCAGACAACACATCGGAGTTGAGGGTGCAGTCCGCAGGACAACTCGGGTGTCCGGTGGCCCGTGGAGGTCAGTACCGCTTCTTGCGGGAGCTGGAGTCCTTCGGCACCGACTGTGACTGGGCCACCCTCTACCCCGATTGGGTGGCCTCCACGGATCCCGAGGTCGCAGTGCTCACGTCGGGGATCTGGGAGGTGGTGGACCGCCGACTACCTGGTGACGACCGGTTCCGAAGCATCGGCGACCCGGTGTTCGACCGCTACCTGCTCTCGGAGATGCTCTCGGCGATCGACACGCTCGGGGCCCGCGGCGCAACGGTGGTGCTGCTGACCTACCCGCACTTCGAGCCGGGCAGGGACCAGGGATACACGGACCTACCGGAGTCCGACCCGGCGCGCGTCGACCGTTTGAACGAGATCATGGCTGAAGCGGTGGCGATGCGACCGGGCGTGGCGACCATGGTGGACTTCCAGGCGTGGCTCGCCTCGCAACCCGGCGGTGAACTGGACCCTGCCAAGCGCAGTGATGGCCTGCACTTCGAGGACGGTTACTCGATCCAGATCGGCCAGTGGCTGGGCCCGCAACTCCTGGACCGTGCCCGCAATGGCCTACCCACAGCTGGGTGAGCCTCAGCGCTTGGGCACAACGGGGGCGTCGCGCCCGGTGGAGGAGTCACCCGCGGTGCCCACCCATGAAGCGGCGTCGTCGCCGGTCTCGTGATAGTCGGATTCGACGTTCACGGACCAGATGTCGAGCTCCGAACCCGTGGTGATGTTCTCCACGGTCAGCATCGCCGTCAACATCGAATGGTCCTGGTTGTTGTACTTGTGCATGCCGTTGCGTCCAACGGGATGAAGGTTCGGCACGGCGTCGGAGAGCCAGTCGCGTAGGGTCGCCACCTTTGCCCTGTAGCCCTCGTCGTAGACGGGGTAGGCCTTGGGCATGCGCACCACATATCCGGCTTCCACTGTCTTGGGGTCAGTGAGCCCCAGACGGCCCAGCTCCACCTTGGCCTGCTCGATCAGGTCTGCGTCGTCCTTGGTCCACATGCCGTCGCCCTCGAACACGAAGTACTCGAGGCCGAGACACGCACGGCCGTCCTTGACCATGTAGGGAGACCACTGTCCGAAATTCTGGATTCGGCCAACGTGCACATCGGGTGAGTGGATGTAGATCCAGTTGTCCGGGAAGCCATCGGACTCGGGCACCACGAGCGCAACGGTGAGGAAATCACGAAAGGTCAGGCCATGAGCGGCCTCTGTGACCTCCGCTGGCGGGGGAGGGTCGAGCACATCGACCAGCCGGGCGAACGGCATCGAGGAGATCACCTCGGTTGCCGGATATGTCGTCTCGCTGCCATCGGGGCCGGTTGCGACCACTTCCGTCGCTCCCGAGTCGTTGCGATTGATCCGTGTGACCTTCTGTTCGAAGTGCACCGGCGATCCGGCCTTGGTGACCAGTTCCGTGCAACGTTCCCACATCATTCCGGGGCCGTACTTGGGGTACTGGAACTCCTCGATGAGGCTGGTCACCTGCTTCGAGCCGCTGCGGGCGCCGAAGACGCTGGCCCGAATGGGTTCCCACACCGCGTGGAACAGTGACATGCCCTTGATCCGCTGCGCACCGAAGTCCGAGGACAGCTCGGAGGGGGACACTCCCCAGACCTTCTCGTTGTAGGTCTTGAAGAAGTGTTCATAGAGGCGTCGGCCGTAGTCGGCGACGACATAGCCCTCGAGGGTGCTCTGGTCCTTCGGCGGCCGCACCTTGGCCCACATGTAGGACAGCACACACCGCACAGCCTCGACTAAGCCGAGGTTCTTCAGCGCGTTCATCGGGCGAATCGGATAGTCGTAGTACTTGCCCTGGTAGTAGATCCGACTCATTCGGGGCCGGGTGAGGAACTCGTCGTCGTCGAGTATCTCGTGCCACAAGTCCTCCACCGGCTTGACCTTGGTGAAGAATCGGTGGCCGCCGATGTCGAAGCGCCAGCCGTCGCGTGTTGCAGTCCGCGATATGCCCCCGACCACGTCGGTCGCCTCGAGGATGTCGCAGGAACGCCCTGCCTTGGACAACTCGTAGGCGGCGGTCAGACCGGCAGGTCCGGCACCGATGACCACGATCGGATCGGCGGTCGCGTCCGCAACGGCGCCGGAATCGGGCGATTGGTTCGAAAGGTCAGGAGTATCGGCAGGTTCGTTCATCTAGGTGGGGAGTTTGGGGCGGGTGGCGCGGTCGCGCAACGCTTCTCGGGCGAGGCTACTTGCTGGCGCTCTCGGCTTCGTAACCAAGTCGTCATGTTCAACGCCGTCGGCAGCAATCCCCTGAAGGGGCGGCCGGAGCCTCATTGCGTCGGACGGCCAGGATCTGCTCGGTCCTGAAACTCGCCATGCGGACAGCCCAGCAGTCGACCGTGCGTCGCCCGTCGGTGCGGAAGAACGTCGTCATGGACTGTTCCTGGGCGTATGCATCGGCCCCCAGCACCTCCTCGGTGGCGCCGTCGCGCAGGGTCACCGAAAACGACACGAGGGGCGCGTCCGCGGAGGCGGCAGAGCCGTCGGTGGGGGGCAAGGTCAAGGTGGCGTCTTCCATGTGCTCACC
>JBPCTP010000335.1:0-3046 GCA_051011615.1 Microthrixaceae bacterium
GATGCGATTGTTCCTGAGCCCGGGCCCAGTGATGCGGCCCGGATCCCCGATCCGGATGCGGCAGCTCTGCTGGCATTCAAGGTCTGGACCTACAAACAGGGCGAACTCGTTTCGCTGATGATCCACCTCGGAGACCGCCTCGGCATCTACCGCGCGATGGATGGTGCCGGCGTGCTCACCGCTGGGGAGCTGGCGGACAGGACAGTTCTCAACCAGCGTTGGCTGTTGGAATGGTTGAGGGGGCAGGCCGCCGCCGGCCTCCTCGAGACAACCGATGGTGGGCGATTCGAGATGACCCCCGAGGCGTCTGCGGTGCTCGCCGATGAAGATGACAGCCTGCTGTTCGCGGCTGGTGCGTTCCAGGGAGGGGCCGCAACACCCGAGGTGGTCGACAAGCTGGCCGAGGCCTTCAGGACCGGCATCGGACTCACCTACGACGAGTTGGGCGAGTCTGCGGCGCACACGGTCGAGCGAATGCTCGCTCCATGGTCGAAGCTTGCCCTCGTGCCGGAGCTGATCCCCCGCCTCGACGGGGTGGAGGCCAAGCTCCGCAACGGCGCTCACGTCGCGGATGTGGGTTGCGGCGCCGGCACGGCCATCATGGCGCTCGCCGAGGCGTTCGGCGACTCGCGTTTCGAAGGATGGGATCCGAGCCAGCAGGCCATCCACCGCGCACGGACCCTCGCGGTCGAGCGTGGACTCGACAATGTCGAGTTCCACGTCGCGGAAGCTGCGGAGCTGCACGAGAAACCGACATTCGACCTGGTGCTCACCTTCGACTGTCTGCACGACATGACTCGACCGCTCGAAGCGGCAACCGCCGTTCGTCAGGCACTCAGGTCTGACGGCACCTGGCTCGTGAAGGAGGTGAAGGCCGGCGAGGACTGGCAATCCAACCAACGGAACCCCGTACTCGCCATGATGTACGCCACCTCGGTGCTGGCATGCATGTCCTCGGCCACCTCCGAGCCGGGCGGGGCAGGGCTCGGGACACTCGGACTGCCCCCCGCCGCGCTGGAGGCGATGTGCCGCGAGGCGGGCTTCGGGGGCACCTTCACCACCCACGACATCGGCGATCCGGCCAACCTCTACCACGAGGTGCGGCCGGTCTGAACAGCCGCGCAGTCAAGCAACTCCTTCAGCACCTGACCGGTTCAGCCACTGCGCCGAGCGCGCATTTCAACCGCTGCGCCGACCGCTCCGGTCAACCGCTGCGCCGAGCGCACATTTCAAGCACTGCGCCGAGCGCGCCGGTCAACTCCTGCGGCGTCGCAGTGCCAGCACGGCAAACACAACTGCGGCGAGTAGCAACACCGCGACGAATGCCGCCAGTACGTACACGAGTGTCTGGGTCTCGTTGTATTGCACCGACAGGCTCGCCGAACTCGGTTCACCCGCTGTGAGATCCAACTCTGCGGCATCGGAGTCCTGGCCGAACATCGACAGCCCCACTGACATCGTGGCCGCACCCGGCACGGTGGCACCCACCTCCGCCAGCTCCTCCGGAGTGCGTCCGAGCGGCAACCCACCCAGTACCGCTGTCAGTTCCTCATCGGAGAACTGTGCAGGATCACCGGACACCTCGACATTCAGCGACGCACTCCATTCGGTGGACCCGAAGGACTCCTCGATGTCGATCGAAACGTCGGTGAACACACCCGGCCCGGCGACACCATCGAGAACTGCAGCCAGCTCGTCGTCTCCGGCGAAGTCGTGGGTTGCCGACACCTTCAGCGACCCATCCTCAGCAGCTTCTGGACCGGACAGCGCCCAACCGGTTTCTGCGAGGTCGGTGAGCACCAGTCCTTCTGCACCACCGATCGCAGATGATGCCTCGGAATCGAGTTCAACAGCTACAGCGACGGTTCCGGAGCCGTCCTTCGCCACGTCGACCGCGACGTCGGCATTCGTGTTGCATCCAGCCAGGAACACGGTCGCGGCTACGAGTGCTACGCCGGGGCGCGACGCGAATCGGGATTTGCAGCGCAAGGAAGGTCAGTCGCCGCTGCTTGCGGCTTCCAACTCCTCTACCGGTGGCGGCACGAAGCCCTCCTCGGAGGTGAACACCACTTGCTGCTCACCTTCTTCGTCAGGATCGTCCTCGACATCAACCTTGATGATCTGCCCGGCGCGGAACTCCTTGTAGAGCAGGCGTTCAGAGAGCGGGTCCTCCACGAGGCGCTGGATCGCGCGTCGCAACGGACGGGCCCCGAGTGTGGGGTCATAACCCTTTTCGCCCAGGAAGACCTTGGCGTCGGGAGAGATCTCCAGCCCCATGCCCTGGCCGGCGAGCTGCTCGGTGACTCGCTTGATCATGAGGTCCACGATCGAGATCACCTCGGCCTGTGTGAGCTCGTGGAAGACGATCACATCGTCGATGCGGTTCAGGAACTCCGGTCGGAAGTGGGCCTTGAGGGCGTCGTTGACCTTTTCCTTCATCTTCTCGTAGGAAACGGCCTCGTCATTGCGGCTGAATCCGACCTGTGCCTTGCGCAGATCCGCCGTGCCCAGGTTGGAGGTCATGATCAACACGGTGTTGCGGAAGTCCACCGATCGACCTTGGGAATCGGTCAGGCGACCTTCCTCCAGGATCTGAAGCAGGGTGTTGAACACATCCGGGTGAGCCTTTTCGATCTCGTCGAAGAGGACAACGGAGAACGGCTTGCGGCGAACAGCTTCTGTGAGCTGGCCACCTTCTTCGTATCCGACGTAGCCCGGGGGCGAACCGACCAGCCGGCTGACGGTGTGCTTCTCCATGTACTCGGACATGTCGAGGCTGATCATCGCCTGCTCGTCGCCGAAGAGGAACTCGGCGAGGGTCTTGGCGAGCTCGGTCTTGCCCACACCGGAGGGGCCGAGGAATATGAACGAACCGGAAGGCCGCTTCGGGTCCTTCAGGCCGGCGCGTGTGCGCCGGATCGCCTGGGAAACGGCCTTGATGGCCTCTTCCTGGCCGATCACCCGACGATGCAGCTCATCTTCCATGCGCAGGAGCTTGGTGGTCTCCTCCTCGGTGAGCTTGTAGACGGGAATGCCCGTCCACAGC
>JBPCTP010000336.1:0-4583 GCA_051011615.1 Microthrixaceae bacterium
GGCTCCGACAGTGGCAGCGGGCTCAGTATCGAGCAGGCGGCTGCGCTACCCGTGGCTGACACTGAGGCCTACTGCGAGGCAGTAGCGGAGGTGTACGGGATCGAGGCGAGCCAGAACTCTGCCGACCGCCTGGCCGCGGTGCAGGCCGCCGTAGCGCAGGTTCCCGATGAGCTCCAGGCCGACGTGGACCTCCTCGTGGCCGGCCTCGAGGCGGAGGAGGCCCTCGCCGGGGCTGACCAAGCCGCTGCCGATGAGGCTGGGGCGTTCCTGGACGAGGATCAGGTATCGATCCTGACCGCCGGCGAACGTCTGGCGGCCAACGCGACCGCAGTGTGCGGCGAAGAGATCGTCAGCGGTGGCGCAGATGGCCCGGAGCCCGCGGACGAAGGCCCGATCTCGGATCCGACGCCTGAGTTCGCTCCGGAGGGCTGACCGCAGCCTTCGCGACTCCTTGAGCCGGTCTAGGCGGGTGTGATCACCAGGCGAACGCGAACTGATTCGCCTTCGTCGACGAGCTCGACTGCGCGCCGAACGCCGCCTTGTGATGTGTCGGACGACTCCGCAGTGTCGGCCGATCCCCGCACCGTGCCCTCGGCATTGAGCTCCCACAGCGGCGACGAGTGGAATATCACTCGTTCGTCCACGACAGGCGCCGGGAGGCCAGAGCCGTCCAGAAAGGCAGCCTCGTCAGCCGGGTCGATCGTGAAGGTCACATCCAGTTGCGAATCGTCGTCGAGACGGGCGGTGAGGAAGTCCGACGTGCTCGAAGGCAGGGTCAGCTTCGCGAGTTCTGACACCGACTCCGCGTCCGTGTCGGTCAGGTCGAGGCTTGCTCCCGCTGGCGAATCCGTGTTGTCGGGATCATCGTCGGAACCACCGAGGAACAGCAGGGACAATCCCCCGAGGGCGACCACCCCCAGCAGGGCCGGTATCCACCAACGCGATGCACCCCGGTTCGAGGTCCCGGCGCAGACACGACGCAGCTTTGCGGCAACCACCTGAATCAGGCGGCGCGTGGTTCTGGCAGCACCCGGGCCACGGCGGCGGCGCTCCGGTAGACGGCTTCGGCAGCGCCGATCTCGTCAGGCCGCAGCAGGTTGGCCATGATGCGCAGCACCAGGTCCATGAGCTTCTCCGAGCGCATGCCTATCCGAGTTAGTTCGCGCATCAGAACCGGTCGGCCGATCACCTGTGCAAACAGGCGTGCCACCTTGAAGTAGGTGCCGTACTCGTCCTCGAGGATGACCGGGTAGCGCTGTAGTGGCTGTCCGCTGGAGGTGGCAACGCACTCCGCCATGAGTGATGCCGCAAGGCGGCCGGTTTCATACGCGTAGTCGATCCCCTCGCCGTTGAAGGGGTTGATGCTGCCACCTGCATCTCCCACCACCACCCAGTTGGGACCGCACTTGGGCGACACCGAACCACCCATGGGCAACCGCCCACCCGTGGGCGCCTGGGTCGGGTTGGCGGGGTCTATGCCCCAGTAGTCGGGCAGGGTCGAGGCGTACTCCGTCATCAGGTGGCTTGTGTTCACGGACTTGTAGTCCCGGAATGTCGACAGCAACCCGATGCCGACATTGATGGTGCCGTCGCCCACCGGGAAGATCCAGCCGTAGCCCGGCATGGAGTTGCCGCTGCGGTCGCGCACGTCCAGCGCTGACTCGATCCAGGGCTCGTCGTGGAGCGGGCTCTCGTAGTAGGTGCGAATGGCCATGCCCTGCACCATCGAACGGTCGCGGCGTGCCCCCAGTGCGCGGCCGAATCGGGAGTTCGCTCCGTCGGCGACGACAACGTACCGGGCACGGATCTCCCGGGTGGACCCATCGGAGTTCTGCTTCACGGAGGCGCCGGCGAGTCGGCCTCCGTCGAAGAGCGGCGCGGTCGCCTCCGTTCCGGCGTACAGCGTGGCACCGGCAGCGACCGCATTCTCGGCGACGAAGGTGTCGAGGTCGCGTCGGCGCACGACGTAACCATGGCTCGGGTACAGCGGGTGTTCCGGCCAGTGCAGCTCCATCGAGCGGCCGTGGGCGATGGGTCGCAGGCCGTCGTAGCGGTGATAGTCCTGAAGCCTGGAGCCCAGACCCATCTCGTCGAGCTGGTGGACCGCCCGTGGGGTCAGGCCGTCGCCGCATGTCTTCTCTCGTGGAAAGTCCTTCTTCTCGATGACCACGACATCGAGACCTGCGCGTGCTGCCCAGTAGCCGGTGGCGCTACCGGCCGGACCGCCGCCGATTACGAGAACGTCATGAACCGCGCCGTCCCGTGCGTCGTCGTTGGAAGAACCGAGGTTCGTTCCTGCTTCTCGCGGTCCTGCCACCTCAGCCCGCAGGCGGGTTGGCCGCCCACTCCTCGAGCACTGCCATGTACTCCTCCGCCTCGTCGGGGAGAAGGGCCGTGATCTCTTCCTCGAAGCCCTCTTCCCAAATTGCGGCGTCGAATTCCTCATCGCCGTACACGACGCGCTCGTGCAGGACGACCTCCATGATCTCAGCCGGGCTGAGCGATGCCTCCTGGCCGGGCATTCCACCGGCGATGGGCTTGCCGTTGCCGTAGGAGGAAAGGCCGGCTTCCTGATATCCCGACGAGCCCAGGGCGATCCAGGTGACCTGATCAGCGGGTTCGGGGAACGTCTCCACGACCGCACCGCCGCTGAGTGCCGGGCCGACACCGCCACCACCGGCGGCACCGTGACAGGCGGAGCAGCTCACGGCGTACACCTCACCGCCGAGCGCCAGTGGACCTTCTTCGTCGCCGCCGATGCCGAGAGTCCATGGGTAGACGATGAAGAACAGGGGCACCATGACAAGTGCTGCCGCTGCCCACCAGGGGGCACGTTGGCGACTTTCCGCCGCTTCCACCCAGGGAGGTGTTGGCTCCGGCTCCGGCTCCGGTGCCGGCGCGGCTGCCGCTGCCGCCGCCGGAGCGGCCGACTCCGTCTTCGCCGGAGCATCCGAGGATTCGGTGGTGGCGGGTGCAGTGGTTTCGTCTGCACCGCCCTCGCCCGTCAGCGCGGCACGCCGGGACCTGCTGCGTTCCAGGAGATGTTCGGGGATTTCAGTCAACGCTGCCTCCGCATCGAGGATTCTCGCCGAGTCCGGGGCCGGTGATTGCCCACGGAGAGATGGTTCGGCCGGACCACTCTATGCAACTTGTGAGTGCACCCACCAAGCTAGGCGGAGTTGCGGGGCAATGGCGTTCACCGTCCTAGGGCGATAGGCGATCGCGGCGCTTCTGGCAAATCACTCAGCGCTGTGATGAATGTGTGTGGGCGCAGTCGGTCGTGGTAGACCTCTCAACCGGTGGCGCGGACCCAGCTGGGCCGTGCCAGGGCATACAATCTGAAACGTCGAGAGCTGTCCGGACCCCGCCGGGTGGCGATCCACCCGCCAGGTGGATCCGACTGGAGGTCTACGTGGTTGCTTTCATCACGTCGCTGATCGTCATGGTGGTGCTGATGCTGCCTGTGTTCTGGTATGCCAAGCGTCGCCATGTCGGCGACCCGTTCACCTGGGGCGAGGCGACCGTTGCCGGTACCTACGTCTTCGCACTGCTCTTCTGGGCATACGGCGTCGTACCCCACCAGTGGCTTACCTGGGCCGACACCGAACTGGGCTGGCGTCCCGACGTGATCTGGTTCGGTCCGGGCGGTTCGGTGACCGTGCCGGGAGTGGGCTGGGTGTTCGAGTCCAACTGGTTCCCGATGACTCTCAGCGCCGAGGCGTTCCGAGACATCATCGCAACCCTGATCTACGTCGTGCTGCTGGGTGTCCAGATCTGGCTCTGGGTCTGGTGGCAGAACCGCGACAAGCGTGCCGCCGAGGCTGCAGCAGTCGAACCCACCACCGCATATGGCCGACCACTGATCAAGCGAGCGTGACGACACAGTGGCTGTAACAGACGCAAACCCCCCGCTTCCGGAGTTCAGCACCGACTACGTATTGACCGAGGTCGATGCCGACTACCTGGGCCGCGCGGTCAAACCCAAGCAGTTCATCCACATCGACCAGTCAGAGTGCATCCAGTGCGAAGGCTGTGTGGACATCTGCCCGTGGAAGTGCATCCACATGGTCAACCCGAGCGCGATTGAAGAAGCGATCGACATCGAAAAGCCGGGTCTCGACCCCACCGACAACGTTCTGTTCCTGATCGACGACGACGTGTGCACCCGATGTGCACTCTGCGTGGATCGTTGTCCGACCGGCGTGATCATCATGGGCAAGGTCGGCGACCCGGATCCCGACGGCGATCGTCACCAACGCACGAACACACATGGTTACGGATACGGGATGAGGCTGGCATGACCCCGATTTCCCCCGCCCCCCAACACGAGAGTAGGGAGTAGTCCTGTGGCAAAGACGATGCAGGGCCCGGGCCGCATTTCAGAGAAGTGGGAGGAGCTGAAGGACAACGTCCAGGGCTCCCAGGCGTGGAGTTCAATCTTCCGGCCCGGATCAATCTTTCGCAAGGGCTACAACGACAGCCCAAGGAACCGCTCGTACGTCGTGATGAACAGCGTGCTCTATCACCTGCACCCGGTGAAGGTGAAGCGCCACGCGGTCAAAGTGAGCTACACGCTGTGCCTC
>JBPCTP010000337.1:0-3681 GCA_051011615.1 Microthrixaceae bacterium
GCCCAGACGTGGTCGTCCTCGCTCTGCAGTGGGGTGAACCCGCTCAGGTCCAGACTGCTGATGTATCTCGAGCGATCGATGTCTGCCGCGACCAGCTGGGCAGATCCCTGGGCGAGAGCTCGTGCCATCTGGAGTGGTTCGGTAGCCACGCTGAGTTCGGTGGCGAACTCGATCACCCTGTCGGCAACTGCGAGGTCCGGAGTGTCGAGCAGCATGTGCCCGAGGTCCATGGCGTGGACCATCTCGGTGCGGAATCGAAGATCCCTGCCCGACAGACCCGTGGCGAAGTCGACGGGCCCGATCGGATCGAGTTCCTCGACGTCGATGTCGTACCCCGTCATCGAGGCCGTGATTGCACAGAGGACCTGGGTCTGCAGTTCGGTTAGGCCATCCTCGGGCTGCATTGCACCCTTGAGGCCGCGGGTGATGTGGATCACCTCATCTCGGTCGGGCGGACCCATCACGGGTAGCTGCGGGTCGGGCAGTGGCGTCGGCATGGCCGCACCATTCAACCAGTAGCTCTGGTGCCACCGAGTTCGGGTCGCTGCGCCAGCAACTCTCGGTCAGTGACGCTTCAGCCTCACCATTGAGAACCTCCGGTACGAACGACTCGGAGAACTCGCGATCAAGCCACCTCACCCTCGACTTCGGTCTCTGCCCGAGGGACCTCGCTGATGTGGCGGCTCTGGTGTTGTCTCCCCGAAACGCATGCCGGCCACGGCTACCACCTGACCGGGCCGAAGGCGGTCACGTTCTACGAGGTGGCAGACCTGCCACCGGTTGTTGATCGTGAAGTCCACCCGGTCACCGGAGACGCTGAACGCCTGGATCTCCAGCTGGTTGGGCACGCCGCACCGGCTGCCGACGGCATACGAGCCGTGATCAATGTTGCGGCAGCCATCGCGACAACGAATCGCAAGCTCCACCTGTTCGATCGTGTGCGCAGATGACTGTTCATCAACAACCGTCGGCCGCTGACCAACTTGGTTCAGGCATTCGATCAGCAATCGCAGTCACTCCGGCGGGAAGGCGCGGAAGCGACCCGCGCCGAAATGCTGCCGCGCAGCGCGGTACTGTGCCGCCCATGACGGCATATGACGTGGAGCTGCACACCCTCGACGGTTCGGGGGATGTGATGTCGCAAGCCCGTGGCAAGGTCACCCTTCTTGTCAACGTTGCATCCAAGTGCGGCCTGACGCCGCAGTATGAGCAGCTCGAAGCGCTCCAGAAGGAATTGGGTGGTGACTCCTTCACCGTGCTCGGGGTGCCCTGCAACCAGTTCCTCGAACAGGAGCCCGGTTCGGCTGAGGAGATCGCGACGTTCTGTTCGACCACCTATGGGGTCACCTTCCCGCTGAGTGAGAAGATCGAGGTGAACGGCGACGGTCGCCACGAGCTCTATGACCAGCTCGTGGACGTGGCCGATGACGAGGGCCACACCGGCGACATTCGATGGAACTTCGAGAAGTTCCTGATTGGCTCCGACGGTTCGGTGATCGCTCGATTCGACCCGACCACCGTGCCCGACGATCCCAAGGTGACTGAAGCCATCAGCGCTGCCATGGGCTGACAGCGCTGTTCAGGGCAGCGGCGGGGCGGCTTCGCGGATCATGTCCGCGAACTTGCCACCCTCGATGTAGTTCGTCTTCTCGATTCGCTCAGCGAAGCGCCAGTGGCCGCCGTCCGACGTGTAGCGGTCGTGGTAGACCGCGCCCACGTCAACGATCTCAGGCTTGCCTTCCCATTCGACTCCGTTGCGGTTGAACACATGTACACGTCCGGTTGCTGAGCGGTCACCGGTGAACGTGATCTCGTGGGTGAACATCGAGTGCAGACACCAACGGAAGGCGGCCATGGCATCCGGCATCCAGGCAGCCAGCTCCGCCGGTGTGCCCTCGATTCCACCGGCGGAGAGGTAGTCGATGTGGGCATCGGGAAGGAACAGCGCCTCCCAGCGCTGCCAGTCCCGGTCGTCCACGGCGTGCGCATAGGCCACGGCCAGGCTCTCGATGGCGGCGATGTCCGCCAACCTCGCCGCGTCCGGCACCTGTCCGTCCTCGGAGCGTGGTCCGCCGTTGCCAGCCATGTTGTGTCCCGCTTTCGTCAGGGTGAGTGTCAGAGATCCTAGAGGTGCGCCTGCGATGGCGACGTCCGACGGCCGATGCCGGATCACCCTAGGTTTGCAGGATGTCGGTGAACACCGAGAGCCGGATCTGGTACGTGGCCTACGGATCCAACAAGGCTGCGGAGCGTTTTCACACCTACTTGCATGGGGGCACTCCAAAGGGGTCGCGGCGTACCTATGTCGGTGCTCGCAACCCGGCACTTCCCGCTCGGGTTGTGTCTGTCAGCCTTCCCCATCGACTGTTCTTCGCCGGCGCGAGTCCGGTATGGGGCGGCGGGGTGGCCTTCATCGACCCTCGCCCTGATCCGGTCCATGCAACGCCTGCGGTTGCCTGGCTGATCACGATCGAACAGCTCAGCGACCTCGTCGCACAGGAGAACGGCGGCGAAGCGCCGGGTCCACCGATGTCACGGATGCCTGGTCCAGGTGAGCGCCAGTTTGTCGTCAAAGGGCGATACGACCTACTGGTCGGCCTCGATGCCATCGATGGGGTTCAAGCAGTAACGCTGACCTCGAGCAACCCTCCCGAATCGAGCCAGCCGTCGCGCGCCTACCTGGCCCTTGTCGAACAGACTGCCAATCCTCCATGGGTTGATCTGCCAAACTCCGCCGATGGCCGCTGAACGCAGACCCCACGTGGTCGTCACAGGAGCGGGTGGTGGTCTCGGTGCCGCGACAGCCCGGTTGCTCTCACTCAACGGCTGGTCGGTGATCGCCGCCGACCTGCCATCGGACACGCTCGAGAGAGTGGCCGATCGCGACGATGTGATCTCCTGTGAAACGGACGTGACCCGAGCGGACTCCGTTGCGGCACTCTCTGAACTTGCGCGGAACGAATGCGATGGTCGCCTGGAGGCGGTGGTCAATTTCGCGGGCGTGCTGGAGATCGGCTCGATGGCAGAGATGGACATCGAGACCCTGCGTAGGGTGCTCGAAGTCAACGTCGTCGGCACCTACCGGGTCAACAAGTCTCTCTTCGACCAGGTGGTCGCAGCGCGTGGCCGGATCGTCAACATCTCATCGGAGACGGGCTGGCAGAGCGGTGGACCCTTCAACGGCGCCTACGCAATGTCCAAGCACGCCATCGAGGCCTACAGCGATTCGCTGCGTCGCGAGGCCGCCCTGGTCGGGGTGAAGGTGATCAAGGTGCAACCGGGGCCGTTTCGTACCGCGATGGTGGAGTCGGTGAAGCGACGATTCGAGGATGCGGCTGTCACGTCCCGGTGGTTCGCAGCCGAGCTGCGCCGCACGGGAGAGCTGGCGGCCGGCGAGCAGGATCGTGCGCATCCGCCGGTGGAACTCGCAGAGGTGGTGCTCGATGCGCTGAGGGTTGACCGACCCAAGGCCGCCTACTCGGTGCATCCGGCCACAAGCCGCGTTCTGCTGGAGAAGTTGCCGACCCGTCTCGGAGATGCGGCGATCGCCAGGGCCCTCACCAGCCGCTCACGGCGCAAGAAGTGAAAGAAGCGACGAGCAACCCGACCGCGACGAGGAGACACAGATGACAGACGCGAGCGAAGTGGTGTTGGT
Organism: Microthrixaceae bacterium; assembly: GCA_051011615.1. GTDB lineage: Bacteria > Actinomycetota > Acidimicrobiia > Acidimicrobiales > Microtrichaceae > JBPCTP01. The sequence goes on from JBPCTP010000337.1 coordinate 3,656, forward strand.
CGACGAACCGGCAGACGGGGTACGGC
>JBPCTP010000338.1:0-3335 GCA_051011615.1 Microthrixaceae bacterium
CCCTCCAGTGGTACGAAGCCAACCCTCTGCCCTGACGTCATGCCTTGCGACTCCAAGCGCCGGCCCGTTCCGGGTCCCCACCGCTCCCTGACGCTGGCAGCCGTTAGCAAACCATTTGCAGAGCGACACCCCGTCCTAGTCAGCGGGAACTAGTGCCTTGGCCGCCCCGACTCTCTGGATGTCATGGTTTGGCGACGGTGGCGTCGACTGTCGTCCGGTCGGGCAGTCGTGCCGAGACGACGTCACCCATGTCTAGTGAGTCTCGCTCAGATGCGGGGACGGTGAACTCGAGTACCCGGTCGGACTGGGTGACAGACAGCACTGTGTCGCCGTTGCTGATGGTGTCACCGACGTCGAACGCAGAGGCACCAAGACGGGTGATGCCGGGCAGGAACACGACAGCTCCGCCGGCGACGGCGCCTGTTACCTCGGCGCCCATGTCCTCTTCCCATCGCTCGACCATCGCGGCGGTGTACGCGGTGTATTCCTCGTCCACGGTCACGGTCTCGTCTGGGTCGTAGCCAAGAGCTACGAGGGTCTCTTCGAGTTCGCGAACGTCGATGCCCACGTCGCCCTGAGCCAGGCTGCGGCTCGCAGGGGTGTCGCCGATAAGCGCTACGACGGGTTCGTCGACGACTCGCCACAGTGTGTGGCCGCGATCAAGGGTGGTTTCGGGTTCGACGATGGCGGTCACGACACCGACAGGGCCGTTGACTGTGATCTCAAAGGTCCCGGAGTACACGACCTGTCCGTCTGCTTCGTAGTCCTTGGCGAGTGTGGTGGTGGCGGCGAAGGTCGTGTCACGCACCGGAACTGCGCCGGGTTGGTCGTCATCGAACAGCTTCCGGGGGTCGTAGAGGAACGCAACGAACGCCCCAATCCCAGCCAGCACACGAGGGCGATCAGGCGGATCAGACGGCGGCGACCCAGTGGTGAGGCGGCTGCTCCATGGCCTGGACTGGCTCGTCACCGTTGGCACCGGCCGATCGACCGCCGCACGATCGAGACCATGTCGGCGATGCCCGAGCCGATGATGTGGTCGGCGTGGTCGAGGGTCATGATCCGGCCGGTGACGATGGTCGGTACGTCTACGACCGTGGTGATCTTCTCGTTGTTGTCGAGCCCATATCCCAGCGGGTCGTCAAAGGGTCGACAAGAACTTGTGGAACCTCCAGTAGGTGCCCATCGAGACGTCGAGGAAGTCGACGTCACCTTCGAACTCGCGGGCGATGGCTTCGGCCTCGATGTGGTCGATGCCGCCGTCGATGAACTCGTGGCCCGAGATCCGGATGCCCACGGGGAACCCGGCACTGACCTCTGACCGGATGGCGTGAAGCACCTCACGAGTGAAGCGCACCCGATTCTCAAACGAGCCGCCGTACTCGTCCTCACGCACATTTGTGGCGCGCGACATGAACGAGACGAGCAGGTAGCTGTGCGCGGCGTGCAGTTCGATGCCGTCGAGCCCTCCCTGTTCCACCCGTCGTGCAGCGGAGGCGAACGCGGCGACGATGTGGGCGATCTCGCCGCGGGTCAGCTCCCTCGGCGTGATTCCGACCATGGCGTTCGGGATCGGGCTCGGCCCGACCGGACGCTGGCCCGGGAACCGCTGGAGGGTGATGCCGCCATGCCAGAGCTGATGGAACACCTGGGTGCCATGGGCGTGCATCCGGGTCGAGAGCTCCTCGTACCACGGCAGCACCGCGTCGGAGAACACCGGAATGCCGGTCGGTGAGTTCTCGGTGACGCCGGCGATCTCGATGATCGCCAGGCCCACGCCGCCCTTGGCCCGGGCCTCGTGGTAGGCGATCAGGTCGTCGCCGATGGCGCCAGTGGAGTGCGCGGTGCGCACGATCCGGTTCGGGATCGTGCACCCGCCGATCCGTTGTGGCTGGAAGACGTTGGGATAGCGCTGTCCTCTCGGCGCAGCGATAACCTGCTGCGCGGCGACGTCACTGGCGCCAGGCGTGTCGGGAGCTGACACCGCTCACTCCCCCCACGCCACCGGGAGCGAATCCACACCGTGGAGCACCGGCGCTGAGATCATCGTCGGGTCGCCCGTCAAGCGCAGGTTGGGCAAGCGGTCGAGGATGGCCTCCAGCGCCACAGCGGCTTCGACGCGACTGAGTGGCGCCCCCATGCAGTTGTGGATGCCCTTGCCGAAGGCGAAATGCTTCTTCTTCAGCTCGGCCAGGTCTCGGGTCACGTCGAAGCGTTCCGGGTGGTCCCACACCTCGGGGTCATGGTTGGCGGAGAACCAGTTGCACATCACCTTGCTGTTGGCCGGGATCTCGATGCCGCCGAGGGTCGTGGCCTCGGTGTTGGTGCGAAAAAGGCCGTGGACCGGCGAGTCGTAGCGCAGGCTCTCCTCGACGGCGTTGGGGATGAGGCTGCGATCGTTCATGACCAGTTCCATCTGGTCGGGGTTCTGGAGCAGGCGCCACACCATGTTCCCGATGAGCTGGGTGGTGGTCTGGCTGCCGGCGATGAACAAGAAGCCCATGAACCCGAGCACGTCGGTATCGGTGAGGACTCGACCTTCGAGCTCGGCGGTCATGAGCGCCGCCAGCGTGTCATCGGGGAGTTCCTGACCGTCGGCCATCAACTGTCGACGCTCGGCGATCATCCGCCGGAAGTAGTCGGTCTCCTCCTCCCGGTTGGGATCACGGCGGTTCCCCGCCTCGTGCCGTGACGTCTGGTCGACGGCCTCCTTAGCAATGACACCGTCAGCGCGGGGACGAATGTCGCGGCAGTAGTCGACATCGAGGCCCAGCAGCCACGCGATCACGATCAGTGGCACCGGCATGCCGAGGAGCTCCATGAGATCGCCCTCGCCACGGCCGACCCACTTGTCCATCTCCTCGTGCACCAGCTCACGGATATCGGGCTCCATGGCCTCGAGGGCCTCGGCATTGAACGCTTCCTGCACCAGGCGGCGATCGGAGGTGTGCTGGGGCGGATCGACGCTGACGAGGACGCCGCCGCCGGTGTAGGCGAGACCGGGCCCGTGTTCGCTCGTCCAGAGCTTGTAGTCGCGCACCATCGCCTTCACGTCGGCTTGGCGGGTTGCGGCCCACCAGTCATAGGGCTCGCTGGCATGGGCAACGGGGCACTGTTCGCGCATCCTGGCGTAGTCGGAATGCGGATCGGTCCGGAACTCCTGGGAGAAGAAGTCGAAGTCGTCAGCCACTGCTCGGCCCCCTGTGTGCTTGCTCCAAAAGTTAGAGGATAGTAACTTTATGTCTCATGGGCCCGCAAGCCCCTGTTGTTCCAAAGGCTCCACGACGCACTGGCCGACCCCCCAAACAGGCCGGCGCCGCGCCCACGCGCGACCG
>JBPCTP010000339.1:0-7258 GCA_051011615.1 Microthrixaceae bacterium
GTATTCGTGGTCCATCCCGAGTTGGTCGACGCCGAGGTCGTCGAACTGGGTGACCCTGGCCGCGACCGCGAACTTGCCGGCGTTCTGTTCGCCGCCTACGTCACGTCGGGTGGCGCGGAACGAAAGCGTGTCACCGGGTGGGTGGCGGCGCGAGACACACCGCCGAGCCTGCCCGAGATCGGCCCCTCCGAACGCCTCCGAGGCCGGCCGGGAAAGGTCGCCAAGCTCCTCGCCTGCACCGATGACGCACTCAACTGGGTGACGCTGGACGAGCGCACCGACATACGTCGTGGCCTCAACGCCAAGGCACCCACCGATCAGATGCTCAAGGGATTCGTGTGGTGGTGGTTCATGGCCACCGACGACGCAGCACGCGTGCCGGCGGAACACGTCTCGGTATTGAGAGAGGCACTGGTGTCGGTGTTGCCGGTTCTCGAGGACCACCCCTACGCAGCGGTCGTCGCCAACCTCGTCGATGCTTGCACCGAGGCAGAGGGTGCCGGCGTCGGACTGTGCCTCGAATCCGTCGGGGTGGACGCGACCGCCCCTCCAGAGCGCCGCAAGCAGAAGTCACAGGTGGCTTCTCCGCCGGCGAGGTCGGCCACGGATTCCACCGAGCAGATCTCCGATGCCGACGAGCCAGTCGCAATAGCGGTCTGACTGCCCCGAACCACGCCGACCGGCGCAGGCACCGTCACTGCCCGATGCTTGTTAGGTTTCCCGATCTAGAAACCGGGAGCATACGTGAGCATCGATTTCAGCCTTTCCCCCGAGCTCGAAGAGATCCGAGGCAAGGTCAGGGCATTCATAGACGACGAGGTGTTGCCCGCCGAGAAGCGGATCAACGACGACAAGCTCGACGAGAGCGACCGCGACGCCTACATCGGTGAGCTGATCGAGCTTCGCAAGTTGGCTCGCGCGGCCGGGATATGGCTGCCGCACATGCCCGAGGAATGGGGCGGAATGGGTCTCGGCCACGTCGAGTTGGCGATGGTGCAGGCCGAGGCGGCCAAGTCCTACTACGGCCCCTGGGTTTTCAACTGCCAGGCACCCGACGAGGGCAACATGCACACGCTGTTGCACTGGGGCACCGATGAGCAGAAGGACAAGTACCTCAAGGCGTTGTGCGATGGCATGACCTGGTCGTGCTTCGCGATGACCGAGCCCGAGGTCGCCGGCTCCGATCCCACCCTGATTCGCACCAACGGCTACCAGGACGGCGAGGAATGGGTGATCAACGGGCACAAGTGGTTCATCTCCAATGCCCACCGGGCAACCTTTGCCATCCTGATCGCACGCACCGAGGACGACCCCGACCTGCCCCAGGCGGCCAACACTGCCTTCCTGGTGGACATCCCGAGCGATGGCTGGACCGAAGTGCGCCAGATCGAGACGATGCACGGCGGCACCGGTCATTCGGAGATCCTGATAGAGGACCTACGTGTGCACGAGTCCCAGATGCTCGGCGGCCGCGGGCAGGGTCACCTGCTCGGCCAGTACCGCCTGGGCCCCGCCCGCCTGGCGCACTGCATGCGTTGGATCGCTCAAGCCGAAACGGCGCTCGACATGATGGTGGACCGCTCCCTTGAGCGTTTCTCCCACGGCTCGATCCTCGCCGAGAAGCAGGGAGTGCAGTGGATGATTGCCGACTCGGCGATGGAGCTCTACCAAGCCAAGCTGATGGTGCTTCATGCGGCGTACAAGATCGACCGGGGAGATGACTTCAAGTCCGAGGTGTCGATGGCGAAGCACTTCGTGGCCAACATGTTGAACCGCGTCATCGACCGCGCCATCCAGGTGCATGGCGCGCTCGGTTACTCCACGGACACTCCGCTCGCTCACATGTCGCAACACGCACGTTGGGCCCGCTTTGCCGACGGAGCGGACGAGATACACCAGATGCGAATCGCCCAACGAACGATCGCTGCCTACAAGGACCACGGCTCCACATCAGCCGCCACCGGCGACCTGCCGATCTGACCGCATTCGGCCATCACGGCGCCTTCGTGGCGCCGGCAAGCCCCGAGTAGCGTTCAGCCCATGTTCATCAGGGGTAGGGGAATCGCCGGACTGTTCGTGTTGGTTGCGCTTGTGGGGGCCGCTTGCTCGGACGGGGATTCGGACAGTTCGGGCGATGGGTCCGACGGCGACAGCGTGAGTTCCAGCGGCGAGCTCGTGACGGTCGCATCGACACGGCCCGAGATGGTCACCGGCGGCGATGCACTCATCGAGGTGGCAGCAGAGTCGGTTGACTCGGTAACGGTCGACGGCGAGGACGCCGAGGTCGATTTCCACAGCAACGATGGCGTTTCCCGAGGACTCGTCACTGGCCTTCCCGAAGGTCCGTCGACCATCGCCGTCGAGGCCGACGGTGATTCCGGCGAGGTGGAGGTCACCAACCACCCCATCCAGGGCCCGGTGTTCTCCGGTCAGCAACTGTCGATCGTCACGTGCACAACAGACCGCTACGGCCTCAGTGAGTCCACGGCACCAAACTGCGAGGCCGGGCCAACGACTCGATACGCCTACGTCGACGCGGAGGAGGGCCTCACCTACGTCGACGACCCCTCGGAGGTACCCGACACGGCGGAGACGGTCGAGATCGACGGCGAGGAGCGCCCGGCGATCCTTCGTGAGGAAACAGGCGTCATCAATCGTGGCGTGTACACGATCACCACCCTCGCCAACGGCTCGTCCGAGGACCCAAACGCGGCCGACGCCTGGGACTCCGACCACTGGAACGGCCGCCTCGTCTACCGCTTCGGCGGAGGCTGTGGAACCACCTATAGCCAGGGCTTCAACTTCTTCGGCGCCCCGTCGCTCGAACTCCTCTCCGAGGGCTACGCCTTCGCCACCAACACGCTCAACACCTTCCAGGTGCAGTGTCAGGACATCGTCTCGGCCGAGGCAGCGATGATGACGAAGGAGTACTTCTCGGAGACCTACGGCGTGCCGGAGGTGACCATCGGCGAGGGCGGCTCGGGCGGGGCCATCCAGCAGTTCCTGATCGCCCAGAACTATCCGGGCATCCTGGATGCGATCGCTCCGTCGCTGCCGTTTCCCGACGCGGTGTCGATCTCGCCGGGGGTGGTCGACTGCGCCCTGCTCGGCAACTACTACGCCACGGAGTCGGGCTCGGCACTCAGTGCCGAGCAGCGCCAGGCGATCAACGGGCACATCTCCGGGCTCACCTGCACGTTCTGGGAGGAGACCTTCGTGCCGGTCATCGACCCGACGCGATGCGGATTCGGTTACCGCGCAGGGGGCTTCGTGACTTCGCTTCCCGGCCTGGCAGAGGGCCTGCCGACGGTTCCGCCAGAGCAGACCTACGACGCCGAGACCAATCCGGAGGGCCTCCGCTGCACCTTCCAGGACTCCTATCCGCAGGTGTTCGCGATCGATGAGGCAACCGGCTTCCGGCAGCGGCCGACGGACAACGTCGGCCTGCAGTACGGACTCGAGGCCCTCAACGACGGGACCATCTCAGCTGAGGAGTTCGTCGTGCTCAATGAGCAGATCGGTGGATTCGACCTCGATGCAAACCCCATTGCTGAACGCATGGCGGCCACCAACGACGCCATGGAGGCGCTCTACTCATCTGGTCGCATCACCACGGGAGACGGCCCGCTGGCCGACATCCCGATCCTCAGCACGAACATCTACACCGATCCCGAGGGCGACATCCACGACCGCATCCGCATGTTCTCCATGAACGAGCGACTCGCCGATGACGCTGGCAACCAGGCCCCCAACTACGTGATGTGGACCCGACCGCCCGCCCCGGAAGGCGAGCTCACCGACCGACTGGCCGGTGCCCTCGACGCCGGAGCCGACGTGACCCGCCTGCTGGATGAGTGGGCCACGGCACTCGCCGAGGATGACTCCGATGCCTCGATGGCCGAGAAACTCGAAGCCACCCGGCCCGAGCGCGCAGTCAATTCGTGCTTCGACATCGATGGCGAGCTGGTCGACTCCGGTGCCGGCATCTACGACGAGGCGGGTCCGTGCCGCGACGACTACCCGGTTGGGGGCACACCCCGGACCGTTGCAGGCGCACCGTTGGCCAACGACATCGGAAAGTGCGCCACCATCGCGGTGGCGGACGCAGTTGCAGACGGCACGTACGAGGTCGACCTGTCCGGGGACCAGGTCGCCCGTCTGGAGGCCGTCTTCCCGGACGGGGTGTGCGACTGGAGCCAGCCCGGCGTCGGCCAGGTCCCGCTCGGGGAGCCCTGGCAGACCTTCGGCTGAACACCCCCGATTCGGCCGACCGCTCCTTACCTGCCGAGCACGCCCCAATTGTGCGCCCAGAGTTACGAAATCCGGTACCTGGTGCGCCGATTTCGTTGTGGTCGGCGTCTTGGGCTCAGAGCGGGCTCACGTTTTCTTCGCCCGGCTGGGGGCGACCCGAGGGGGTTCGTTGGGCATCTTCGGGTAGACCGGCGGCAACGGTGCGTCCATGAGTCCGGCCGCCATGTCGGCCTCGTGCATTGCCAAGAGCGGTTCGATCGACTGGCGGTCGTCCCACCGGTCGCGCCACGGGTCGCCGTGCTCCGCGACGCGGCCGGGCACCGAATCGATGGTGAGTGAGTTCGGGTCGATCGAGTCCAACTCAGGCCATTCGATGGGTGTCGACACCTGACCGCCCACCCTTGGGCGCGCCGACCAGGCCCCGAAGACCGTTTTGTGGGGCGCATTCTGGTTGAAATCGATGAACACGCGCTCTCCGCGCTCCTCCTTCCACCATGCATCGGTCAGCTCTTCCGGATGCCGGCGGGCCAGCTCCCTCGCCATCGCGACCGCAGCCGAGCGCACCGCGAAGGAGTCCCAGCGGGGTTCGAGTGGCACGTAGACGTGCACTCCCTTCGAGCCGGAGGTCTTCACCCAGGAGCGAATGCGGAGCTCGTCGAGCAGGTCGCGCACCATCGTCGCCGCAACCCGGATCTGGTGAAAGGAGACCCCGGGCATCGGGTCGAGGTCCAGGCGCAACTCGTCGGCGTGCAGCGGATCAGCCGCACGGTTGGGCCACACGTGGAAGCCCAGGCAGCCCAGGTTCACGGCCCACGCCACATGGGCAATGTCGTGGATCACGAGTGCCTCCGACGTCGTGCCGTTGGGTGTGGAGACGATCGAGGTCTTCAACCAGTCAGGCCGCGACTTCGGTACCCGCTTCTGGAAGAACGACTTTCCACCGGCGCCATCGGGGTAGCGCTCCATGAGCACCGGGCGTCCTCCCATTGCGTCCATGACCGCACCCTCGATCGACAGGTAGTACTCGACCAAGTCCAACTTGGTGGCCTCGAGCCGCTTGAAGAAAACCTTGTCAGGGCTGGTGATGCGCACCTCTCGGCCGGCGGCGGTGACCTCCACGGCCTCTGGTGCTGTGCCCACCTGCGAGACGCTAGCGTCGTACCCGAGGAGTTGACCGGAGCCCGGGCGCAGGGGCAAACGGAAGAGAATGGTCGGGTCAGGGGGAGCGGATCAAGGCGCATGGGTGGGATGAGAGAACGTGTCGGAGTTCGGCGGGCAATGGCGGGGGTGGCCATTGCAATCACCTCTGCGATGATCGCCACGGCCTGTGTCGGTCCGCAGCTCGAACCACCTCGTCTGGGCGACAGCGATGCATCGGGTGACAACACCGCCGGCGATGGACTTGCGGATTCCAAGGCACCCGAGAACGGAACGCGCTGCGAGATGCCGGGCGGCACCTACTTCGATACAGCGGGTGCCGAGAACGTGGCCCTCGACCGGACCGCACTCGAACGTGCCGTGGCCTATGCGACTGCCCGTGGTGCCCAGTCAGTGCGCATCTACCGTCACGGCTGTCTGATCGCCCGTGGTGGCAACGACTGGTTCACCGAGCGGCAACGGCTGCCGGCGTGGTCCATGACAAAGGGCGTCGTGTCGACGATCGTGGGACGCGCCGAGCACCTCGGCATCTTGGGAGTCGACGATCCCATCGGCCAGTACCTCGACGGTCTGTCCGATGATGTGGGCGATCTCACGATCCGCCACTTCCTCACGCAGACCTCCGGCCTGCGCATGGCCTGGGTCAACGACCTGTGGGCGGCCGGTACGACTGACTCCGTCGCTGACGTGCTGGCCCGTCCGTTCCAGGCAGATCCTGGTTCAACCTTCATCTACGCCCAGACTGCGGTGACAGTGTTGGTTGCCATCCTGGAGGCCGCAAGCGGGGAGGACTTCCAGGCCTTCGCCGAGCGAGAGCTGTTCCGCCGAATCGGGATCACGGGGGCCGACTGGTTCTGGGACCGCGACGGATCGGGTCGAACACAGGGATTCGCTTTCCTCGACATGACACCCATCGCCTGGGCGCGTCTGGGTCATCTGTTGCTCAATGAGGGTAGGTGGGGCCCCGACCGTCTTCTGTCGGCCGAATACGTCGCCCAGGGTTCAAGCGGCACCGACGCCAACCCCGCCTACGGGTTCCTGTGGCGGGTGAACTCGGGCGACTTCAGTGTCGACTCCGGGTTTCCGAACTACGAACGAGACGACGGGCCGCACTGGCCCGGCCTACCGAGCGACGCCATTGCCTTCTCGGGCCTTTTCGACCAGGACACGATCGTGATACCGAGCCTGGACATGGTGGTGGTACGCATGGGCCTGCCGCCGCAACTGTTCGGCGATCCCCTTGGTGAGTCACCGGGCGCGCGCCCTGACTACGCGTGGCGCTTCCACCGGCTGCTGATGCACTCGGTGATTGACGTCGATGTCGCCGACCCCGGGCCCTGGACCTACGACGGCCCCAGTGCGCCGGTCGACCCGGCCAACATCATCGAGGCGACTCTGCCGCCCTTCGAGTGGCAGATTCCGGCCTGGTTGTCGTGACCGGAGCGCCCGTGCTCCTGCGTGTGGCGGATTGGATGCGTCTGCCGGGGTCGATGCGCCGGCGTAGGAACACCGGTATCAGGCAGATCACCGCGTAGACCGCGACGACCCACCAGAACAGCCCGTCGGAGGGATCCAGCGCATAGCGGGCAAGGCCGACTCCCACCGCTGGCGCACAGATCAGCGAGAACAACGTGTTGCGCGTTGCCGAGTATCGGGCGATCCCGAGATGCTCGAGCCACCATTCGGTTACAACGGGCACGGGCAGTAGCCACAGGAGCCAGACGTCGAGCGGTTCCGGCCACCGGAGGCCCGCCAGCGCCAGCAGCATTGCCGCGAAACAGGCGGGCCAGAACACCGAGCAACGCCGGCACAGGTGCGTCCGGCCAACCTTCACACACCGGTCGTACTC
>JBPCTP010000340.1:0-5716 GCA_051011615.1 Microthrixaceae bacterium
TGGACAAGGCGATGGCCAAGACGGTCATGGCCGCTCACGACATCGCGCAGGTTCCGTGGAGGGAGCTCCACCACCACGACCCGTTCGGTGAACCGGGAGCCGAGGCTGCGTTCGCAGAGCTGGGCGACACCGTATTCGTGAAGCCGGCCAACATGGGCTCCTCCATCGGGGTGGCGAAGGTGAGGCGAACCGATGGCGCCGAGGCCCTGCTCGATGCGGTGAAGGACGCGTTCCGCTACGACGACGTGGTTGTACTGGAGGCCGGGGTCGCGGGCCGTGAACTCGAGGTCGCGGTGCTGGGCAACGACGACCCGAAGGCCTCCGAAGTGGGCGAAGTGACTGCGGGAGCGGACTTCTACGACTACGCCGACAAGTACTTCGATGGAATCGCACAGACCACGGTGCCCGCAGACCTCGATGCCGACGTGGCCGCCGCGGCGCGCAGCCTCGCAGTGCGAACCTTCCGCGCAATGCGGTGCCACGGCATGGCCAGGGTGGATCTGTTCCTGACAGACGACGATCGACTACTCGTCAACGAGGTCAACACGATTCCCGGATTCACCCCCATCTCGATGTACCCGAAGATGTGGGAGGCCTCCGGCCTGGGCTACCCGGAGCTGATCGACGACCTGGTGCGCCTGGCCCTCGAACGCCACACCCTGCGGAGCTCCCGAGAGGTGCATCCGGACTGATGGGCGTGAACAAGTGATTGCAGACTCCCTCGAGGGACGACGAATCTTCGTGACGGGCTCGACCGGGTTCGTCGGAACCGCGTTGGTGGAACGCATCCTGCGTTGCATTCCAGACGCAGAAGTTGCGCTGTTGGTGCGAGGCGGCCGCCGTTCCGGTCCTGACAGACGCGTGCAGCGAGAGGTACTCCGAAACAGCGCATTCGACCGACTCCGCGACGAGCTGGGGGCGGAGGGCTTCGCTGCGATGGCAGAGGCACGGGTGAAGGTGGTGAGCGGCGACGTCGGCACCGACGGCCTCGGCCTCGATGAGGAAGGAAGCGAGTTGCTGGCCCGCTGCGACGTCGTCATCCACTCCGCAGCAACGGTTGCCTTCGACGCTCCGCTGGACCGCGCGGTCGAGGTGAACCTCCTCGGACCGACGAGGGTCGCGCACGCCATCACTGCGGCCAGCGGCGCCTACGGCACCGATCCAGCCCATCTGGTGACGGTCAGCACCTGCTACGTGGCGGGAAATCGGCGCGGAAACGCACCTGAAGAGCCCGTCACGGAGAACCCGTTCTTCGTGGACATTGACTGGCATGCGGAGGTCACCGCTGCACGCCGTACACGTGCGGACACCGACGCGGTCAGTCTGCGGCCCGAGAGGCTCTCGGGGTTCGCGGACGAGGCTCGCTCGGTGCTCGGCCCCGCCGGCGGCCCCGCACTCGCCGCTCGCACGGAGCAACTCCGACGCGACTGGGTTTCCGACCAGATGGTCGAGGCCGGGCGTGCCCGCGCTGCGTCGCTCGGCTGGCCGGACGCCTACGCGCTCACCAAGGCGCTTGGCGAAGTGGCGCTCGAGGAATCCCGAGGGGATGTCCCGGTGAGCATCGTGCGGCCCTCCATCATCGAGTCCGCACTCCGGGAGCCGAGCCCGGGCTGGATCCGCGGATTTCGCATGGCGGAGCCGATCATCCTGTCCTATGCACGTGGGCTGCTCCGGGAATTCCCAGGTGTTCCCGAGGGAGTGATCGACGTCATCCCCGTGGACCTGGTTGTCACGGCGATCATTGCCGCAGCCGCAGACGGTCCCACCGAGGACGACCGTCCGGCGATCGTGCAGGTGGCGTCGGGCTCCGCCAACCCGCTCCAGTACCAGGTGCTCGTCGACAACGTTCGTGACTGGTTCACCGAGAATCCGCTCTACGACGAGCACGGCCAGCCGATAGTCGTGCCGGATTGGTCGTTTCCCGGACGGGGCCGCGTGGAGCGCCAGCTCACCACGGCGACGTCTGCCCTCCGCCGAGTGGAACGCGTGGTGTCATCGCTGCCCCTGCGAGGAAGCGCGGCACGTTGGGGCGCCCGTCTCGAAGAACAGCGCACCGCTGCGGACCGTGCACTCGAGTACGTCCAGCTCTACGGCGCCTACACCGAATGCGAAGCCATCTACGGCATCGACAAGCTCCTGGAGATGGCCGACCGCCTCAGTGGCGATGACGCCGCCGGCCTCGGCGAGGCGATGCCGGTCGACCCACGCGAGATCGACTGGGACCGCTACGTCATAGACGTGCACCTGCCGTCGGTGGTGGCGCACGGGCGCGCAGCCACCTCCGCCACCAAGCGGGACCCCGATCGCCGCGCCAAGCGGCTGCGCGCACAGGTGCTCTCCGAAGACCGACACCTGGCGGCGTTCGACCTGGAGAACACGCTCATCTCCTCCAATGTGGTCGCCTCCTACGCCTGGCTTGCCGGACGCCGTCTCGACACCGCCGACCGGGTGCGCCTTGTCGGACGCCTGCTTGCCGAAGCTCCGTCTCTGCTGGCTGCGGACCGCCAGGATCGCTCGGACTTCCTGCGCTCGTTCTACCGACGCTACGAAGGCGCTCCGGTGCACCAACTGCGCCAGGACGCAGCGGAGGCGATGAGCGACCTCCTGCTGGCCCGGTCGTTCCCCGAGGCAATTCGCCGTGTGCGTGCCCACCGAGCCCTCGGGCACCGGACAGTGTTGATCACCGGCGCCCTCGATGTGGTGGTGGAACCGCTCGCCACCTTGTTCGACGACATCGTGTGCGCAGAGTCGGTCACCGAGATGCGCAACGGCGTGGAGGTCTTCACCGGACACCTGCGGCATGCGCCGCCCACGGCCGAGGCCCGGGCGAGGGTGCTGCTCGACCTCTGCGAACAGCACGACCTCGACCCGGCCGACTCCGTGGCGTACGCCGATTCCTCCTCTGACCTCTCGATGCTCGAGACGGTCGGCTTCCCGGTGGCAGTCAACCCTGAACCTCGCCTGGCCACCATCGCCCGCACGAGGGGTTGGCTCATCGAGGACTTCGGCACCGCACGGGGTTACTCCCACCGCATGCTTCCACTGGCACCGAAGTGGCATGGAGTGGCATCGGGAGTACTGCGATGAAGCGCCCCAGTGCTCTGGTGTACGCCGACGAGCCGGTTCGCTTCGGCGCCGCGTTCGCCGCATCTTCGCTGAGGCGCGGTGGAGGTGTATCGGTCGGCCCACTCAGCCACACCGACGACTACGACGAACCGGAGTTGCCGGGCCCCGACTGGGTGCGGATCGCCCCGAGAATGTCCGGCATCTGCGCCTCAGACCTGGCTGCTGTCGAGGGCCGCTCATCTCGCTGGTTCGAGCCGATCGTTTCGCTGCCGTTCGTACCGGGCCACGAGGTTGTCGCCGACCGCGAGGACGAGCGTGTGGTGCTCGAACCCGTGCTGGGTTGCGCGGCCCGGGGCATCCAGCCGGCCTGCACGCCCTGCAGCCGTGGAGACCTGGGCAACTGCGAACGGCTTGCGCACGGCTGCATCGAGCCCGGGCTGCAGAGCGGCTTCTGCGAGTCCACCGGCGGCGGGTGGTCGACCACGATGGTGGCGCACCCGTCCCAGTTGCACGTGGTGCCCGACGAGATGGACGACCGCGCCGCGGTGATGGTCGAGCCAATGGCGTGTGCGCTGCATGGTGCCCTCGCAGCGGGGGTCTCCCCCGGTGAGGTTGTTGCGGTGATCGGTGCCGGAACCATGGGCCTGGGGGTGATCGCTGCGCTTGCGCGATGGACTCCCCCGGCCACACTGCTGGTCGGAGCGAAACACCGACACCAGCGCGACCTCGCTTTGGAACTCAGCGGCTCGGTATCCACCGCCACCGCCGAGCCCTCGGAACTGCTGCGCGCCGCAAGGCGACTCACCGGCTCCATGCTGATCGGAAAGGGCGCCGACCAACGTGTGGCCGGAGGTATGGACGTCACGATCGACTGTGTCGGCAGCGCCGAGAGCCTGCGTACGGCCCTGGCCATGACCCGGCCACGCGGCCGCGTGGTGATGGTCGGAATGCCCGGCGTCACGACCGTTGACCTGACACCACTTTGGCAGCGCGAGATCGCAGTTGCCGGCGCCTACACCTACGGAACAGAGACCCTGGGCGGCCAGAAGGTCCGCACCTTCGACGCAGCCATGGAACTCGTGGCAGCCGCCGGACTCGGCCGCCTGGTGAGTGCCACCTATCCGCTGGACCGCGCCGCGGATGCGATCACCCACGCCGCAGATGCAGGCCGACGAGGTGCCACCAAGGTCGCGTTCACAACCGGCAACACCGACGAGCGAACTCCCACCGCACAACCTCCCAAGACCCGGAGCTGAGGAACACGAACATGAGCAGTCCCCGATCCTCCAGCAGCGCACGGCGCTCCGGTACCAAGCGCCAGTACCGGCCGAGGCCCGGACTCGTGCTCGAAGTCGACCGCTCCACCCCTCCGGTGTTGCTCCACCACGGCGAGCAGTTCCGTCTGGAGAAGCTGCCGGCGGACCGTTCCCGTATCATCTATCCGCCGGAGCCCCTCGAACCGATCGAGGATCCGGACGCCGCGATCGCCGATGCGCTGGAATCGCCGATCGATTCCGAGCCGCTTCGCGAACTGCTCTCTGCGGACATGAAGTTGACCATCGCGTTCGATGACATCTCCCTGCCGCTGCCACCGATGCGTCGCCCCGACATCCGCCAACGGGTGATCGAGGCAGTTCTAGATGTGGCCGCCGAGGTCGGCGTCGACGACGTCCACATCATCGCGGCACTCGCGCTCCACCGCCGCATGAACGAGTCCGAGCTCCGCCACGCCGTCGGAGATCGGGTGTACGACGCGTTTGCGCCGAGGGGACAGCTCTACAACCACGACGCCGAGGACCCCGACGGGTTGGTGATGCTCGGCGAGACCCGCCATGGCGAGGAGGTGCAGATATCCAAGCGGGCAGCCGAGTCGGACCTGGTCGTGTACGTCAACATCAATCTCGTGGCGATGGACGGTGGGTGGAAGTCGACTGCCACGGGGTTGTCCGGCTACCAGACTCTTCGCCACCACCACAATCCCCAGACCATGACGAAGTCCAGGTCCTTCATGGATCGTCACAGCTCCGAGCTGCACCATTCCAACTGGCGCCAGGGCGAGGTCCTTCGCGACAGCGGCGTCAAGGTGTTCCAGATCGAGACGACCGTCAACAACGACCTCTATGGCGACGGCCCCCTGGAGGTGCTGGCCAAGCGTGAGTGGGAGTGGAACGTCGCCGATCGCGCCACGTTCATGGCTGCACGGGCGGGCCTCGACCGGATGTCGCCCAGCGCACGCCGAAAGGTGATGCACGGTTGGCGTGCACCCTACGGGCTGACCTCGGTGCAGGCAGGCGAGGTCGAGGCCGTTCACGAGGTGACCACTGCGCACGTCTATGCACAACAACGCGTCGAGGTGGAGGGCCAGACCGACGTGTTGCTGTTCGGACTCCCCTACATCAGTCCCTACAACGTGGACTCGATCATGAATCCGATCCTGGTTCACTGCCTGGGTCTCGGGTACTTCTTCAACATGTACCGCGGAAAGCCACTGGTGCGCGAGGGCGGCGTGCTCATCATGAGTCATCCGACCACGCCGGAGTTCAATCCGGTGCATCACCCCAGCTACATCGACTTCTACGAAGAAGTGCTCGCGGAGACCACCGATCCGCTCGAGATGCAGGAGCGCTTCGAGCGCCGCTACGCGGAGGAC
>JBPCTP010000341.1:0-7698 GCA_051011615.1 Microthrixaceae bacterium
GACAGGGACCGCATGGTCCTGGAGTTGAACCTGACCCAGGGGCTCGATGGTGAGGACCTGGCCGATGCGCTGGGGGTCAAGGTCGGCAACGCGTACCAGATGACCCATCGCATGAAGGAGCGCCTCGAGCGCTCGATGGCAGCCCTTCTCGTCGTGATGGCCGGGCGCGACCAGTGCGCGGACCTCGACGGTGTCGCCAAGAAATGGGATGGCGAGTACGACGTGCTGTGGCGCAAGCGCTTCGCCCGCCACCTCGACCGTTGCGAACGTTGCCAGAAAATGCGCTCGAAGCTGCCCAAGGCGGTGCTCTCGGGTGCAGCGCTCTCCCAGGCAGCACAAAGTGCAGTGCTCGCAGCGCCCATCTCGGTGCGCGATCGTGTGCTGTCCGAAGGCCCTTCGATCATCGGCTCGGAGACGGCCAAGGCATGGTCCTCGGACGGCTTTCCGAAGGTCGCAACACAGCGCCGCGGGTTCTGGCGCTACCTTGCCGGTGCCGCCATGGCAGTGGTGCTCGTCGTCGGACTGGCCGAGGCTGTCGGTGACGGGATCATCCCGTTGGACGTGAGCACTACCCCGGACCCGGTTCCCTCCACAACGGTCCCCTCCACCGCGGTTCCCTCCACAACGGTGCCGGGCGACGTTTCGTCGACCATGCCCCCGGACACCCCGGGCGGCGGTTCATCTGGTGGATCCGACTCCCTGGGTGGGACCAGTCCCGGTGCGACCACCAGCACGCCGGCTGGCCGAAACCCGACCACGACCGTGGTGGAGGAGACGCCACCACGTGAGGATCCCAGGAACCCCGGCGACACCACTCCAACGACGCCGGAGCAGACACCGGATCCATCACCCAACGATCCCTACAACCCGCCGACAGATGTGACGCCTCGGTATGATCCGCCGACGTACGACCCGAAGAACCCGCCGCCGGTGTACGTGCCGCCACCGGTGTTCTATGTTCCGTCGCCGACGTTGTTCATTCCGCCTCCGATCGTGACAACCGGCAGCATTCCGACACTCAACTAGCACCCCGGGGCTGGAGTGGCTCCGACTGAAACGTGTTCTACTTCGCGGGTTAGAGTCGCATTTCACGACGAACCACGAGCACAGGGGTGGGCGCAATGAAGGGAATCGTCTTCGACGGCGAGAAGGCCGAGCTACGCGATGACGTGGAGCTCCGCGACCTGCGGCCCGGTGAGGTGCGGGTGCGTCTTGCCGCCGCCGGCCTCTGCCACAGCGACGTGTCGGTACTCGACGGCACGATCATGTTTCCTCCGCCGGTCGTGCTCGGCCATGAGGGCGCAGGTGAGGTGATCGCTGCGGCGGATGACGTGACTTCACTCACCGTAGGCGACAACGTGGTGCTCACCACTCTCGGCAACTGTGGCCGCTGCGACGCGTGCAGCCGGGGCAAGCCGACGTTCTGCCGGCAGTCGCTGGGCAAGCTTTCTCGTCCCTTCACCGTCGGTGGCGAGAAGGCATTCCAGTTCGCCAACACCTCCGTGTTCGTGGAGGAGACCGTCGTGAAGGAGACCTCGGCGATCAAGATCCCCGATGACGTGCCCCTCACCTCGGCCTCCCTCATCGGCTGCGGCGTGCTCACCGGCGTCGGTGCGGTGATCAACCGGGCGAAGGTGACCCACGGCCAGTCCTCGGTGGTGATCGGGGTAGGTGGAATCGGACTCAACGTGATCCAGGGCCTGGCGCTGTCCGACTCGCTGCCCATCATCGCGGTGGACACCAACCCCAACAAGGAAGCCCTGGCACGCCAGTTCGGTGCCACCCACTTCATATGTCCCGAGCCCGACACCGACCTCGTCGAAGCGGTGAAGCAGACCTGCCCCAATGGCGTCGACTTCGTGTTCGAGTGTGTCGGCTCGACCGGACTGATCAAGGCCGGCACCGAGATGCTCGACTTCGGTGGCGCAGTGGTCATGGTCGGAGTGCCGAAGATGGGCGACGAGGCCAGCTTCGTGGTCAACACGATGTACAACGACAAGTCCCTCATGGGCTGTCGCTACGGATCCGCCCGTCCGGCACATGACATCCCGCTCATGGTTGACCTGTACAAGGCCGGCCGCCTCAAGCTCGACGAGCTGGTGACCGCCACCTACCCGATCGAGGGTTTCCAGTCGGCCCTCGATGAGCTCCATGACGGCAAGCTGGCACGCGGCGTGCTGGTGCTCGACTGATGCCGCTACCGGGCGAACTGGCGGACCTGGCGGACGAAGTCCGCACCTGGGGCCGTTGGGGAGATGACGACGAACTCGGGTGCGGCAACCTGCTCGACGACGCATCCGCGCGCCGAGGGGCCGAGTCGATCAAGAGCGCGCAGCGGGTCAGCCTCGCTGTGGACCTCCGCGCGGACGGCATCCAGGTGGGCCAACCGGCCCGCCGGTACAACCCGATACTGACCCACACCTCCATCAACGAGCGCGATCCCCATGCGCCGGGCATCTGGGAGGGCACCGACGACCTGGTGACGATGAGCACCTGTGCAGGTACGCACCTGGATGCGCTGTCGCACATCTCCTATGACGGCAAGCTCTACAACGGCTTCGACCGCGACGAGATCACCCCGTTTCACGGTGCCCAGAAGCTGGGCGCGGAAAAGCTTCCGACCATCGCGACGCGAGGCGTCCTTTTGGATGTCGCCCGTGCCAAGGGAGTGGACGGGCTCGATGAACTCGACCAGGGCTACGCAATCACGGGCGACGACCTCGCGGAGGCCGCCGAGTTGGCCAAGGTGGACATTTCCCCCGGCGACTTCGTGATGGTGCGTACCGGCGAGATGCGTCACTACCTCGCAGACGAACGCACCCCGATGGAGCCGATCCAGAACACGTTGCGCTGGCGCTACGCCGTCGGCACCGGCGAGGCGAAGCTGCCCGGCTTGTCGACCCACTCGATCCGCTGGCTCCGCGAGAACGACGTCGCCGGAGCGGTCGACGACGCCTACGCGTACGAAGTGTTCCCCCCGACCATGGACGACTGGTCCGACTGCCTGGCGGTCCACATGATCCAGGTGCGCGACATGGGGCTGATACAGGGCCAGAATTGGAACCTCGAGGAACTCTCCGTGGCCTGCGCGGAGCGTGGCAGCGGGGCGTTCATGCTGGTGGCGGCACCTGAGCCCTTCACAGGTGCCACTTCGACTCCCGTGGCACCTGTGGCCGTACTCTGAGCGGACAGCAATACGCCAGAAGAGAGACATGGCCCACTAGAGACATGGCCCACAAGAGACATGGCACAAAAGAGACATGGCACAAGAAGGTGAGGCGGAACGGACCTACAGCATCTGGTGGTTCGCGTTCGCATTCATTGCGATGGCGGTCATCGGTGCCTGGGCGGTCATAGCCTTCGGCACGTTCGACCGTGACGAGACTGCGGAACTGGAGCCCGGCCCACGCCTCGAGCCCGTGGAGACAACAACGAGCTTACCGACCGCGGTCACGATGCCCGATGGCCAACCCGCCCCCGACAACGTCCTCGACGTGGTCAACGACGGTGATGGCCTGTGGACCTACCTGTTCGACGTCGATGCGGCGGTGATGGAGGGCCCGACCGATGCGGTGGTGGCCGAGGCGACCGTCGAGATCTCCGAGGACCGCACCGAGATCACCGTTGCCATGCAATGTGGTGTTGCAGAGGGATCGGTGCCCGCGTTGTTGGAAGTGTTCGAGGATCCATTCGAGGTCAACCTGCGTCCCGTCGTTCTCGGCGAGTCCTTCGGCCAGCCATGTGTGCCGGACACCGTGGTTGGCACCATTGCGGTGCCGCTGGAGGAGCCGGTGGGAGGGCGCCGAGTGGTCCTTGCCCAGGCCGGGGTGCCGGTGACGTTGGCAGGGATGGACTGACAGCGCCGGAGCCTGCGGAACAGGCGCGCACCGTGCAGGCCACCTAGGCTGACGACTCGTCAGATCGTTGAGGTCGCCACCCATGGCGGCAGTTTGGAGCTGAGGACATGCTGACTGGGCGCACTCTGTGGGAGCTGCTCGAAAAGCGGGTGGACGCCACCCCCGATGCCCTCATGGCGGTCGACGAGGACATGCGCACGATCACCTTCGCCGAGTACTGGGCGGAGGCCGAACGTGCCGCAGCCGGGCTGGCGGCACTGGGCATCGAAGCGGGAGACGTGGTGTCCTGGCAGTTGCCCACGTGGATCGAATCGATGGTGCTGGTGGGCGCTCTGAGCCGGATCGGCGCCATCCAGAACCCGATGCTCCCGATCTACAGGGAACGCGAAGTCGGCTTCGTGACCAACCAGGCCGGATCATCATTGCTCATCGTTCCCTCGGTCTGGAAGGACTTCGACTTCGAGGCGGTGGCAACTTCGCTGGCGGAGGCCGACGACGGCTCCATGCGAGTACTCGTCGCCGACAAGGCCCTGCCCCAGGGTGACCCCGCCTCACTGGCCCCCATCGAGGAGCCCCTCGATACCGACGAGCAGCCCATTCGCTGGTTGTTCTACACCTCCGGCACAACGGCGGACCCGAAGGGTGCCCAGCACACCGATGCGTCGATCGCAGCCGTGGCCAGGGGCATGGGCGAACGCCTCGGCTGCATCGAGGAGGATCGCAACGCGTTGATCTTTCCGTTCACCCACATCGGTGGCATCACGTGGCTGTTCACCAGCCTCCAGTTCGGACTGTCCAATATCCTGATGGAGAGCTTCCACCCAACGGAGACCCCCGAGGTGCTCTCACGGGAGAACGTGACCCTCGCAGGCTCGGGCACGATCTTCCACCAGACCTACCTCACCTACCAGCGCAGCCAACCGACACCGGTGTTTCCGCACGTGCGCGGCTTCCCCGGAGGCGGCGCACCCAAGCCGCCGTCCATGGTGGCCGAGATGCGCGAGGTCTTCGATGCACCCATCCTCTCCGGCTACGGGCTGACCGAGGCACCGATCCTCACGATGGCTGACCTGTCGGACACCGACGAGGAGCTTGCACGCTCCGAGGGCAAGCCGATGCCCGGCGTGGAGCTGCGATTCGTCACGCTGGACGGCAAGATCGCGGCAGCGGGTGAAGAAGGCGAGATTCGTGCCAGGGCCCCCCAGATCATGCGCGGCTACCTCGATGCAAGCCTCGACGCCGAGGCCTTCGACGACGACGGCTTCTTCCGCACGGGCGATCTCGGCAGGCGCGACGACAATGGCAACGTGATAATCACCGGCAGGGTCAAGGACGTCATCATCCGCAAGGGCGAGAACGTGTCGGCCAAGGAGGTGGAGGACCTGCTCTACACCCATGACGCGATCGGCGATGTTGCAGTGATCGGTTTGCCGGACCCGGAGTCGGGCGAACGCGTGTGCGCCGTGGTGCAGACCGCGGAGGATTGCGAGCCCGTCGACTTCGAGGACATGGTCGCCCACCTCAAGGACAACGGACTCATGACACAGAAGCTGCCCGAGCAGCTCGAGTTCATCGACGTGATCCCGCGGAATCCGGCCGGCAAGGTGCTCAAGCACGTGCTCCAGGACCAGTACAAGGGCTGAGGCCCGGATGACCGGCCACCCGCGGATGCCGACGGCCGCGGAACTGACCTCCGCCGTGTTCGACGAACACACCGCACGAACCGACCCCCATCCGGCCTATGAGCGTCTGCGCGCCGAAGCACCGGTGGTGTGGCACGAGGAGCCGGGCATCTGGGTGCTGAGTCGCTACGAGGACGTGGTGAAGGTCAACCGGGATCCGGTGACCTTCTCCTCGGCGGGCGGGATCCTGCCGCTCGAGATCGGCATCGAATACCCGACACCACCCACGATGATGCACACGGACCCGCCGGAGCACACCCGGCTGCGCAAGGCCGTGGCCGAGGGCTTTCGACCCTCGCGAATCGCAGCCATGTCCGCCGGGGTGGAGACTCACGTGAAGGGCTTGGTCGACTCCGTTGAGCCCGGCACACCCTTCGACGTGGTCGAGACACTCTCGGCTCCGCTGCCGCTCATGGTGATCTGTGAGCTGATCGGGTTGCCGAGCTCGGACTGGCCGCTTTTCTGGGAGT
The DNA here is from genome assembly GCA_051011615.1 of Microthrixaceae bacterium. Lineage (GTDB taxonomy): Bacteria > Actinomycetota > Acidimicrobiia > Acidimicrobiales > Microtrichaceae > JBPCTP01. The sequence continues at coordinate 6,010 of JBPCTP010000341.1, forward strand.
GGTCCGATGCGGTTATTCCCGGCGCCGCTCAGATCACCGAGGAACGCAGGGCCGAGCTGCACACGGCGCTGGAGATGCTGTTGCGCCGCCACATCAAGGCGCGGGCCGGGCTCGCCGATGACCTGCTTGAACGGGGCCTCGACGACGAGGACGTGTACATACTGCTCAACCAGATCCTCATCGCTGGAAATGAGACCACTCGCAACCTGCTTTCCGGAGGGCTTCTCGCCCTGGCGCAACGTCCCGAGCAGTGGGCGAGGCTGGTAGCGGAAAGGTCCCTGGTACCAACTGCGGTGGAGGAGATGCTGCGCTGGACCACGCCGGTGGTGTCGTTCATGCGTACCGCCACCTCCGACTGTCAGATCGGCGGCGAGATGATCCGGGCCGGCGACCCGGTGCTGATGCTCTGGGCCTCGGCGAACCGTGACACATCCGAGTTCGGCGACGATGCGCACGAGTTCCGGGTGGACCGAGACCCCAATCACCACCTGGCGTTCGGATTCGGGCCGCATTTCTGTGTGGGTGCAGCGCTCGCCCGCCTGGAGGCATCCACGGTGCTCGACGCACTGCTCGAACGTTTCACCACGATCGCGGGCGCCGGCCCCCCTCGACGCAGCCTTTCGACGGTCATCGCCGGATGGGAGCAGGTCCCGCTGGTCGTCGGCAGGTGACCCGCCCCGGTGTGTTGCCATGAGTGCAGGCGGATTGGCATGAGCGTTGTGGCCGTGGTGTTGGCAGCCGGCTCCGGCAGTCGATTCGCCGGCCCGACCCACAAGCTCCGGGCGCGCCACGAGGGTCGCTCCATCGTTGAGCGCGCCATCGAGGCAGCCGTGGACTCAGGCATAGGGCCTGTGATGGTCGTGACCGGCGCCGAACCGCTCGGCGACCTGATCCCGCCGTCGGTCACCGAGATTCGTGCGTCGCACTGGTCGGCCGGTCAATCGCATTCGCTGGCGGCCGCGATCGGTGTGGTCACCGACACCCGTGCTGATGCTGTGGTGGTGGGCCTCGGCGACATGCCCGGCGTCACGCCCCAGTGTTGGGCGTCGGTTGCGCTATCGGCCGCCCCCATCGCCGTGGCCCGCTACGACGGTCACCGGGCGCCGCCGGTGAAGTTGAGTCGTGATATGTGGAGCGAGTTGCCTTCGTCGGGCGACCGGGGCGCCCGGGATCTGATGCACCGACGCCCCGAGCTGGTGGTCGAGGTTGCCGTTGAGGGCGACGCCCGCGATGTCGACACCTTGGAGGACCTGGACTCACTCACCTGAGTTCCCTCGTCGCAGCGCCGGTAGAGTCTTGCGCTCGGAGGTAGTTCAGTGGAACTAGAGAACTCGTTCACAGTTGAAGTCGGGGTGGACCGCACATGGGAGGTCCTCAATGACATTCCGGCCATTGCGCCCTGCCTGCCGGGCGCCCAGCTCCAGGAAGTCGACGGCGACGACTACAAGGGAATCGTGAAGGTCAAGGTGGGCCCGATCGTCGCGCAGTACAAGGGCACCGCGACGGTGGAGGAGGCCAGCGAGGCCGACCATCGCATCGTGTTGAAGGCCGATGGTCGCGAGACGCGCGGGCAGGGCAACGCCAGTGCCGTGATCACGGCGACCCTCAAGGAGGTCGACGGCGGAACGGAAGTCGCCGTTGCAACAGAGTTGACCGTCACGGGCAAGGTCGCACAGTTCGGTCGGGGGG
>JBPCTP010000342.1:0-2839 GCA_051011615.1 Microthrixaceae bacterium
CGGCCTGCAGCGCGGGAATCACCTGGGCGCTGACCGCCTCGGACTGGGCCTGGTCGGGGCTCGAAACGATGATCTCGATAGTCGGTGACAAAGGCCTACGGCTCGTGCCGATCAGGGCCGCGATCTGGTCGATCGACTCCTCGAATCCGCCGCGACGCTTGACCTCCGCTGCCATTCCCTTGGATCCGATGATGTCTTCCATCGCGGCCGAGAGAACGTCGTTTTCGTTCGCGTTGCCGCCCGAATAGACGATGATCGACCGCTCGGTCTGGTAGATCGGGGGACTCAACAGTGCGAAACCAACCGCCAGTGCACCGGTGACCAGTGCTGAGATCACCACGATGATTATCTGGCGCCGACTGAGGCGCAGTGACCTGCGTTCGGTCGGCGCCGCCTCTACGGCAGACAGCTCAGCCTCGTTTTCATAACGCATCGGCGTCATAGCGTGCCCCGCTCGTAGTCGTACCAAACCGCCCGCGCGGGCTTGGACCATCGGAATGGAAGTGTAAACCGCCCATGTGCTGGAGGCACCACCGGTGGGAAGCTTTGCCCACGGATGCCGATTCGCGCAATCCACGCTGCTGCGTTCGCCCGATTGGTGGCACCGCTTCGGTTGGGCCTATCGTCGAGACCCTCATGGGATCTCTCGTAAAGAAGCGCCGCAAGCGCATGCGCAAGAAGAAGCACAAGAAACTGCTTCGACGCACCCGCCACCAGCGGCGCGCACAGGGCAAGTAGGGCTCAGGCCCCCGGGCCCAGAGGCGGGGTGGTTCGTGCCACCACGCGTCCCGGTCCGCTGAAATCCCCATCGACCCACCAGGTCGATCCGCTACCGGCCAGCCGTGGTCGCAACCCGGTCGCGTCCTCGAACTCCTTGCGCCAGGTCTCCAGCGCCGGGAACAGGTCGACCGCAGCGGGTTCCAGGTCGTTGCCATGTGAGCCGACCGGTGCGCCCATCTCATCCCATCGGCGGTACACCTCAGGAGTCGAACAGTGAATCGGCGGCGTGAACAGGGTGACGGTCCGCTCGACGTACTCGAGCTGTTCGACCACCTCGCCGATTCCACTGACCCTCGCCCTGCCACCGAAGAGACAGAACGGCACATCGGCACCCAAGGCGGACGCAGCGATGTGGTCGGCCATACCGGCCCATCTGAGAATCGCTGCGGCATCGGAACTACCTCCGCCCAGGCCTGCACCTGCGGGTACCGACTTGTGCAGCACGACCCGGGCGCTGAGTCCCACCAGTTCGACCGCCCTGCACACGAGGTCCTCCGGGTCTCCCGGCGTGGGCCCCTCGGCGTGATCAACCTCGAATCCCGACCCACCGGGTGTCACCTCGATCCGATCGCCGAAGTCGAGCGAGACCATCTCGGCATCGATCAGGTGGTAACCGTCCTCGCGAACACCGGTGATCCTCAGGCTCGTGGTCAGCTTCGCAGGAGCGAACAGGCTCGGCACCGCTGCATCCTACGGGCCTACCGGCCGTCGACGCTTCAGGAGACTGCAGCGGCCAGGCGACCCCAATCGGCGACCGACAACTCCTCGGGGCGGTTTCGGGGATCAATTCCCGCGACTTCGAACACGGCGGGTGCCACCTCCCCTGCCAGTGACGAGCGAAGCATCTTGCGTCGTTTGCGATAGGCGCGGCCGACGAGATCGAACACGGCCTGCGGGTCCAACTCCGGATGTGGCGGTTCACGGCGTTGCAGTTCGACCACGGCTGAGCGGACGCGCGGCCTGGGGGTGAACACCTCCGGTGGCACCGTTGTCGCGATCGAGGCGTCGGCGAACCAGCCGACCCTGATCGAGGGCACACCGATGTCCCGACCCCCGGGAGTGGCACAGATCCGTTCGGCCACTTCCAGCTGCACCATCACCCACATCGAATGCACCGACGGCGCACCCTCGAGCAGGCCGGTGATGATCGGGACCGCGACGTTGTAGGGAAGGTTGGCGACGACCTTCCACGAATCGGCATCCCCGCGGCTCGACAGCAGGGCCTCCCAGTCGGTTTCCAGAGCGTCGCCGTTGACCACGTGGGGCCGATCGGGCTCGGGCACCGAGGAGAGAACGTCGTCGAGCACCGGCAGAAGCGACGGATCCTTCTCGATCGCGGTCACTGCAGCCCCGGCTTCGACAAGGGCGAGGGTGAGGCAACCGATCCCCGGGCCTATCTCAAGCACGTGGGAATCCGGTCCGATGTCCGCGAGCGACACGATTCGCCGCAGCATGTTCGTGTCGGTGACGAAGTTCTGGCCCAGTCGACGATCGGGATCCACGCCGTGGGTCTCGAGCACGCGGGAGACTTCACCAGCGCCGAGCATCACTGTCCGGGCAGTTCAGTGTCTCGGGGCAGAGAGATGCCGTAGAAGTCGAGTGCGTTGCGAGTGGTGGCAGCGGCAACCTCGTCGGCCGTGCACCCGTGGAGCTCCGCGATCACCTCCCCGACGTGAGTCACGAACGCCGGCCGATTCCGCTTCCCGCGATGCGGTACCGGGGCCAGATACGGCGAGTCGGTTTCGACCATCAACGATTCGAGTGGGGTTGCCGCCACTGCTGCTCGTAGATCCTCGGCCCCTCCGAAGCTCACTATTCCGCTGATCGAGAGCACGGCATTTCGTGCCAGAACCTCGGTAGCCTCAGTCGGACCCCCGGTGAAGCAGTGGAACACGGTGCGTGGCGGAACACCGTGAGCATCCAGCAGGGCGAAGGTGTCTTCCCACGCATCGCGGGTGTGGATCACCAGCGGCAGGTCGTGTTCGTGGGCCAGCTCGATCTGTTGGGCGAATACGTGCTGCTGGACATCGCGGGGCGAGTGGTCGTAGTGGTAGTCGAG
>JBPCTP010000343.1:0-2809 GCA_051011615.1 Microthrixaceae bacterium
GGTAATGGAGGACCGCTGTCAGGCGGCGAGCGCGGATCGTCGGTGGTGGTGTTCGTGGAGTGCGACGCTGTTCACGCTGAGGGCGAAGCCCAACAGGTTGACGTGTTGCTCCAACACGTCACCGACCCGCAGGCAGCCGTCGACGAGATGGTCCGTGTCACAAGGCCCGGTGGTCGAGTCGTCTTGATCGACACGGATTGGCGGACGTTCGGCTCCACCACCGACCCGGAGTTTGAGCAACGACTTCGCGCTATCGGTAGCCCCCTGGCCACTCCCCACGCAGGCGGGTTCCTTCGCGCATACGCGCTCGCTGCCGGTCTCGTCGACGTGGACGTTCTCCCCGTTGTCCATCACGCCAACCACCGAGCACCGGACGGATCAGACGGCCTCCCACCCCATGACGTAGTCACCGAGTTCCGAGCTGCCCAAGGCCTCGACCGCACCGGCCTCGACGCCTACTTCGCTGAGATGCAGCGTCAATCCGACAACGGAACTCTCTCGGTCGTCCTCACCATGTGGGGCGCCACCGGCACCGTCCCCGCCTGAACCGCGGCGCCTTCGATCACACTCCGGGCATCTCCTGCATCAACGCGTTGCCCAACATCGTGGCCGTCTGATCCGGGCTGGTCAGCGCGGCCAGCCAGAACGCCTGCCACTCATCATCAGCAGCCATGGCATCGCTGAACTTCGCGAAGGCTGCCATGTCTGCGTGCTGAATGATGTAGTTCACGGTCTGCGGTTCCCCGCCGATCATGTTGGTCCACACCCGGACCTCACCACCCAGACGCTCATGGATGCCCTTCGCGGTGGCAACCTGCTCGGTGAACTTCGCCACCTGCTGCGGGTTGATCTTCCACTGCACCACCGTCGCAACTGCCATTGGATCTCCCTTGTCGTAGCTTGAGCCGCCGAGCGTAGAACGACCACATCACGAATGCGCCGAATCTTCGGTCCCGCGGAAGGAGACGGAGGGGATTGGTCAGTGCGCTGCGACTGCACTTGGGGGAGGCGAGACGCCGTCAGGCAGTCCGTCGATCCGCAGCGCGCCGGTAGGGTCGCCCGGAGATTCGGCAGCGATTCTCGGGGAAGGAGCGGTTGATGGCATTCGACGACGTCCGGTTTGCTGAGCGCGGTGGCATCCACGTCGCTTACCGAGAGGTGATCGGAGATCCCGACAGCGACGTGACAGTCCTGCTGTGTTCAGGGCAGTTCATCCCGATCGAGTTGATGTGGGACGACCGAGTGCACGCGAAGTTCCTCGACGGTCTGGCTTCTCTTGGACGTCTTCTGGTGTACGACCGCTACGGCATCGGTTTGTCGGACCCGGTCGAGGACTGGGATGACCCTCTGCAGAATCATTGGCCCGCCGATGTCGTGGCGGTATTGGATGACGCCGGAATTGAATCCGCGTACGTGGTGGGCTGGGAGCTCGGAACTGGCACCGCGTTTCGAGTTGCCGCGAGGTGGCCGGAACGTGTCAAAGGTCTCGTTGTGATGCATGGCACCGACACAGCTGAGCGCGCAGCCCGCCGGTTCGGGTTTCCGTTGGACGCGATGAGCGAAGGGATGGTCGCTTGGGTCGAGAGTCATGAGCACGATCCTCCGTTCGCCCTCACGAACCCCTACTACCCGAGCCGCGACGGCGACGCGTCGCTCATCGCGTGGCTGGACTCCGCAGGCCGACGAGGGGCCAGTCCCAGTACAGCCGCCAAGCTGTGGCGCGCGATCCTCACCCCGGGCCGGCACCTCGATCTCTCAACGGTGACACCGCGCACGATGATGCTGTTCCGGAGAGATGTCAGCGGGGCAGGCGACGCTCCGGGCGGCGCTCTCGAGATGGTCGCTGAGATGCCAGACGCCCACTATGTCGAGCTTCCGGGTGCTGATCTCGCTCCGTACAGCGGCGACGTTGACGAGATTCTTGCCGAGATCCACCGGTTCATCACGGGCGTCGCGGGAAGCACGCATTCGTCCGACCGTGAGATCGCTGCCGTTCTGTTCTCAGACATCGTCGAGTCGACCGACACCCTTGCTCATCTCGGAGACGGAGCTTGGAGAGGAACCCTCGATGCGCATGATGAGATCGCGAACCAAGTGCTGGTCCGGACAGGTGGACGCCTGGTAGCCCACACCGGTGATGGCCTACTCGCTGAGTTCGGGCTGGCGAGTCGAGCGGTCGCAGCTGCCCGTGGTCTGCGCGACAAGCTTGGCGACATCGGGATCTCGACTCGGATCGGCGTTCATGTCGGCGAGATCGAACGGCGCGGCGACAACATCGCTGGGGCCGCTGTTCATGTCGCGGCGCGACTCATGTCGCACGCTGACAGCGGCAGCATCGTCACGTCGGCCGCTGTCCCTCTTGTATCGGGCATCGACGCCGGCAACTTCACGACCGGCCCGACGGTCGAGCTGAAGGGACTACCGGGAACCTGGGAGACCTTTCGCGTCACCTGAGTTCCGACAGACCCGTCGCTCGTACCCGGCTGCGTTGCCCTGAACGCGGCCACTCCAGTCCGGGTCGAGGCGGATCGCTGATCACTTCGATGACTGGGCCAGGGAGGCGGCAAGGCCAGGGATCTCGTTGAGGATGCTGAGATGCGCATGGTCCTCGCAGATGGTGAGCGATGCGGTGGGAATGATCTCGGCGGTGTGTTGGCCGTGGGCGACGGGAACGATCGTGTCGGCCTCGCCGTGGATCACGGTGACCGACATTCGGATGCTCTGCGGGTCGAACGTCCATCCTTGACCCGAGATGGTCAGGTCTTGGGCGTATCCGACGACCCCGGGCCGGAACGCTTCGACGGCGCTC
>JBPCTP010000344.1:0-3597 GCA_051011615.1 Microthrixaceae bacterium
CCGACCCCCGGTGGCCGCACTCACGGTTTCCGGCACTTCTTGTCAGGGTCTTGCCACTCGCCTGCCAAGCGTTTGCAGTCGGAGGCGCATCGTGGGTTCCACACCAACCAACACCTCCAAAGGAGAATCAATCATGAAGAACCGCAAGGTCATCATCGCCGCAACATTCGCGGCACTCGCAGTGGGCGGGCTCTCGGCGGGATCCTTCGCCTCGGCCCAGAGCTACGGCGACGGAGAGGACTCGACAAGCCAGACCCAAGAGGTTCCGGCGGCTTCGACCTTCGAGGCTCAGGGCCCCGGCCAGAACGACCTCGTTCCGGTCCAGGACGTCGAAGGTGAGAACCCCGAGGGCGAAGCACAAGACGGTGAACGTCGCCGTCACCGCGGCGGATGCAACCTCGAGGACGCGGCAGCTGCAATCGGCATCGAGGAAACCGAACTGCGCGAGTCACTCGACAGCGGCCAGAGCATCGCGGACGTTGCAGAGGCCAATGGCGTCTCGACCCAGGACGTGATCGACGCCATGGTCGCCGCCAAGTCCGAGCGGATCGCGGAGAAGGTCGAAGAGGGTCGCCTGACCCAGGCCGAGGCCGACGAGAAGCTTGCCGAGGTCGACGAGCGCATCACCGACCGTGTCAACGGTGCCGAGGACACCCCGCAGAGCTGACCCAGCCTTCTGGTTCGCGCACTGTGCTCCCCGGCACACCTCCTCCGGGCGGGAGCACACCGGCGCCACCTCGGACCATCTTGGGTCCGGGGTGGCGCCTCTGCGCGCCAGACTGATCACAGCCCGGTTCACCGGGCCCGACCACCGCACCAGGAACCGACGTGACCGCCCCCGACACCACACACAGACTGCTCGTAGCCGAGGATGATCCCGAGATCCGCCAGGCGCTCGAACGGATCCTCACCTACGAGGGCTACGAGGTGCACACCGTCAACGATGGGGCTGCAGCGCTGGAGGCGGTCCGTGAGAGCGAGCCTGCGGCGGTGATTCTCGATGTGATGATGCCCTTCGTGGACGGAATCGGCGTCTGCCGGCGCATGCGGGAATCCGGGGATCGCACTCCCGTGCTGATGCTGACGGCCCGCCAGGAGCTCGATGACCGCGTTGCCGGCCTCGATGCGGGAGCGGACGACTACGTGACCAAGCCGTTCGAGTTGGAGGAGCTGCTCGCCCGTGTCCGTGCGCTGGTACGCCGCAACGAAGGCGCGATCGGCGACGTGCTCACGGTCGGGCCCTTGACCATGGACATCCCCCGTCGGACCGTGACCGGGCCGGGCGGTCAGGTCGAACTCACGCGTACCGAGTTCGCGATCCTGGAGCTGCTCATGCGCAACGTCGACATCGTGCTCGAACGCTCTGTGATGTATGACCGGATATGGGGATACGACTTCGGTGACTCCTCCAGGTCACTCGACGTGCACATCGGCTACCTGCGCCGGAAACTCGAGGCCGATGGCACGCCCCGGATGATCGAGACGGTGCGCGGGGTGGGTTTCGTGCTGCGGGCGGGCGGCTGAGATGGGTCTCGGGGCCCGGCTGGCATTGCTGCTGGCAACCGTGGCCGCCGCCACGGCGTTGATAGTCGGTGCAGCCTCCTATGTGACCACCGACCGCCAGGTCACCGCCGAGGTCGACGACTTCCTGCGCGAGCGGTCCCGTGAGATCGTCGACGGTCAACGCGAGCAGCCACGGGATCGCCGGGACAAGAACGACAATGACGAGCCCGTGGTGTCGGTCAGCCCCGACTCAGAGGTGCAGGTCCTCGACAACGATGGCCAGGTCAGCTCGAACACCGGCGTGTTGCTACCGGTCAGCAGCACCGCAGAGGATCTGGCATCGAGGGACGGGAGCCCGACGCTCGAAACGGTCACGGTCGATGGCGAGCAGTACAGGGTCATCACCGAGCATCTCCCGGGCGGGGGAGCGGTTCAGGTGGCCCGTTCCCTCGACGAGTCAACCGGTCTGCTCGACGAGCTCCAGGCGCGCATCCTGATCGTCGCCGGCGCCGTCGCTCTGTTCGCTGCCGGGGTGGGCTGGGTAGTGGCGCGGCGTATAACCCGCCCTTTGCGTGCCCTGACCGACGCGGTTGACGAGGTGGCCGAGACCCAGGACTTCGAGGTTCCCGTGCCCGAAGCCGGAGGTGACGAGGTTGGTCGTCTCGCAAGGGGATTCAACCGGATGCTCCGCGCTCTCGACCTGTCGCAGACACAACAGCGCCGATTGGTCCAGGACGCCGCTCATGAGTTGCGGACCCCGCTAACGAGTGTCACCGCGAACGTCGACTGGCTGATGCACGCTCCCGAGGTGGACGCCGAGACCCGAACCGAGACCCTCGCCGGTGTGCGCAGGGAGCTGGGCGAGCTGAATGCGGTCATGTCGGAGATCATCGAGCTGGCCACGGACTCCCGGGAGGCTCCCGAGATGGTTCCGACGGACCTGGCTGCGGTCTCGAGGGATGCCTCGGAGCGCTTCACGCAACGAACCGGGCGGGTGCTCGACTCCGACATCGAAACAATCAGCGTCGTCGGCAGCGCAGAGGCTTTGGATCGTGCGATCACGAACCTGCTCGACAACGCAGACAAGTACAGCCCGCCAGGATTGCCCGTCGGCCTCGATGTGGGACCGTCGGGAGTGTTCGTCGACGATTCCGGGCCGGGCATCCCGCCCGACGAGCGGGCGCTCGTCCTGGAGCGCTTCTACAGGTCGTCCGAACATCGATCAGAACCCGGCTCGGGCCTCGGCCTGTCCATCGTTGCCGGCATCGTGGCGCAGCACGGCGGGGAGATGTACATCGGCGAGTCTGTCCTCGGTGGTGCCCGGGTTGGATTCACCATCCCACGAGGCTGAACCCCGTGGTCCAGCGGGGCCATGCGGCGCAGTGGTGGCTTGGCGCCCGTGCAGTCGCCTGGTCCTATTGTGCGGGAATGGACAGGCGAGGATTTCTGGTCGGCGGATTGGGTTCAGGACTGGCTGTGGCGCCCGGACTGTGGCCCACCATCCGACATCAAGCCGCGGTCCCCGGCGCAGGCCCGTACGGCGCGCTGACCGAGCGCGAACCTGATGCCAACGGCATCCTGCTGCCGGAGGGCTTCACCTCGCGGGTTCTCGCGACGTCGGACTCGGTGGTTTCTGGCACCGACCACGTATGGCACGTGTTTCCCGATGGAGGGGCGACCTATCCGACCGATGACGGCTGGATCTACGTCTCCAACAGTGAGGCACGGGAGCCAGGTGCGGGTGGCGTCTCGGCAATCCTGTTCGACGGCGATGCCCAGATCCTCGATGCATACGGAATCCTCGACGGCACGAGCGTGAACTGTGCGGGTGGTCCGACCCCATGGGGCACCTGGCTGTCATGTGAGGAGTTCGACTGGCATGACAACGCCGACGCCGCGTCCTCGTTCGGCCTTGCAGGCATGGTGTACGAAACTGACCCGACAGGAACCGAAGAGGCGACTGCCCTTCCGGCGATGGGCCTGTTTCAACACGAGGCGGCAGCCGTGGATCCAGTTGGAGAGAGGATCTACCTCACCGAGGACCAGCCCGATGGCCGCCTCTACCGCTACTCACCGACCGCTTACCCCGACCTG
>JBPCTP010000345.1:0-4542 GCA_051011615.1 Microthrixaceae bacterium
GGTCTAGCCCATCGCAAGGCGTCTTTCACAGCCGCGAGTCAGTCGGCCCTGCCGTCGATGGAGCTGCGTTCAATCGCCCTGCCGTCGAGCGAGTCGAAGGCTGCCGACACGAGTTGGTCCACGATTCTTGCCGACTCCACTAGGCACACCAACGCACGCTGGCCCCATGGCCGCGGCTCCCGGTAGAACCCCCCGATGATTCCTTCATCGGCTTCTCCCGGCCACGTCGTTCGCCGCCGGTAGCGACCCGGCCGCACCGTAGCGGTGCGATGCGCAGCCTTCAGGCGTGTTCCGCCGCGGTGGTGGGCACCTCCTAGCATGCGAACGATGAACCCGCCCGCTGCCGCATCCGCCGATGCCGAGTCCAACACGCCGTCCGGAACACTGTCGGAGGCTGAATCGAAGCGGCTGCTCTCGGACTTCGGGATTCCGTTCGCTGAGGAGCGGATGGTCGACTCGCCACAGGCGGCCGCCGAGGCGGCAGCAGAGCTCGGGATGCCAGTGGTGGCGAAGCTCTGCGGGGACAACATCGCACACAAGACCGAGCGTGGGCTGGTGCGGCTCGGCCTCTCGTCGACATCGGATGTGCTGGATGCAACCGACGAGTGGCTGGCGGCGGCACGACCCGAGGAGTCGGCCACCGGGGTGCTGATAGCGCCGATGGTTGCAGGAGATCGCGAACTGATTGCCGGAGCATCAACGGATGCCCAGTTCGGTCACACGGTCCTACTGGGGATCGGTGGGATTCTCGCCGAGGCCGTGGCAGATGTCTCCATTCGGCTGGCTCCGATCACCGAGTTGGATGCACACGAGATGATCGAGGACCTCCGGGCGCAGTCACTCCTTGGCGAGTTCCGTGGCCAGCCCCCGATCGACAGGGCTGCCTTGTGCGCGACACTGCTGGGCCTGTCAGATGCCATCTGCAATGCAAGCCACGATGGAGCATCGATCAACTCGATCGACCTGAACCCCCTGATCGTCTGCGATGGAACGCCGATTGCCGTTGATGCGCTGGTGGAACTCGGCGGAGCGGACTCAGCGGCGGGGCGGAACTGACGATGGGCACCGGCTCGACTCATTCTCCTGAACACTTTCGTGCGCTCTTCGAGCCCCGTGGTGTCGTGGTCGCAGGAGCATCGACGCACCCCGGCAAGTTCGGCTTCGTGAGCCTGCACAACATCCTTGCCAGCGGGTATTCCGGCAAGGTGTTCGCCACCAACCGGGATGGCTCGACGGTACTCGGCATCGAATGCCTCACATCGCTCGACGAACTTCCCGACGGCCAGGTCGACCTGGTGTTCATATGCACTCCGGCCAAGACCGTGCCGGATCTGCTGCGAGCCGCTGCCTCCCGCGGCATCAAGGCCGCATTCCTGACAAGCGCCGGCTATGGCGAGGCTGGCGAGGCGGGCCGGCGCGCCGAGGACGAACTGGTGGCTCTCGCCGCTGAACTGGAGATGCTCGTGGTGGGCCCCAACGGTCAGGGAGTGGTGTCCACACCGGCCCGGCTCTGTGCGCAGATCGTGGCGCCCTATCCGCCGCCCGGAACGATCGGTGTTGCCAGTCAGTCGGGGAACTTCGTCTCCAGCTTCCTGAACTGGTCCTGTGCCACGGGAGTCGGGATCTCCCGAGCCGTGTCCGCCGGCAACGCGATCGCCACCAGCGTGGCCGACCTGCTTTCCTTCTACTCGGGTGATCCGGCCACCACGGTGGCTCTCGCCTACATGGAGGGCATCGAGGACGGACGGGCGGTCGCCCAGACGCTCGGGCGAGTGGCGGCCGAGATGCCGACCGTGCTCGTCAAGGGTGGGGCGACCTCCGGTGGTGCACGGGCTGCGGCCAGCCACACCGGCTCCCTGGCGAGCGATGACCGGACCTTCGACGGAATGTGTCGCCAGTGCGGCGTCACCCGCGCACCGACCATCGAGGAGGCGTTCGAGGCCGCGGCGACCTTCGCCACCCAACCAATGCCAAAGGGCAACCGTGTCGTCGTGATGACGACCGCGGGCGGTTGGGGTGTGGTGACCGCGGATGCGATCACGCGGCATCCCGACCTCGAGCTGGCAGCGCTGCCGTCCGACCTGCGTGAGGCAATCGACGAGAAGCTGCCGCCGCGTTGGAGTCGCAACAATCCGGTGGACCTTGCAGGCGGCGAGACAAGAGACACCATCCCAGAGGTCCTGGGCCTCATCGCCCAACACGACGAAGTGGATGCGGTCATCCATCTGGGACTGGGCATCCAGGCCAACCAGGCCCGAATGCTGCGCGAGGGTGGATTCCACCGCAGCGCGGCAGAGGGCGGCGATGAATTCGGGATCCAGAGAATCGTGGACTACCACGAGCGTCAGGACGCCCGCTTCGCAACGGCAGCCGCAGAGATCTCAGATGCCACGGCCAAGCCGATTCTCAGTGCTACCGAGCTTGCGGTTGCCTTTCCGGACAATGCCGGTCCCGCCTCGGTGAGGGCTGCTGGGCGCCTTTGCTATCCCTCGGCGGACAGAGCCGTGGCAGCTCTCGGACATCTCGTGCGCCGTTCCCGATTCCTCGATCGCCGAGGCCTGTGAGCAACGAGGCGAACGAGTCTGCAACCGGGGCCGCGGTTCCCCACGAAGCCGCCCTTGCCGGCGGTGATGAGCCGGTGGTGACCCGAGAGCGAACGGTCGGGAATGCGAAGGGGCCCAGATGGTGGGTTCTCGCGGTTGCCGCATTGTGCGGCGCACTCCTCGGTGCCGTGGCGGCGGTCCTCGTTGATCGAAGTGATTCGATCGAAGTCGCATCACCAACTGAGGGCACAGCCGAACCGACGACTCCGCTGCTGTCGGCTCGACGCGTTCCGGGCTGGACAACCGAACTGACCGCCAAGCGGTCGATCGTCGCTGCGGTCGAGCCGATTGCAGCGATGGCCCCGGCCCAGACATGCATCGGGGTCGGCCTCGGGGGCGAAACCGTCTATTCCGCCAACGGCGCCATTCCACTCACGCCCGCCTCCAATCAGAAGCTGCTGACGGCGGCGGCGGCTATCGAGATCCTGGGGGCCGACACCACCCTTGAGACCGACTTCAGGGTGCAGACCCCTCCCAGCGGCGGCGTTGTCGAGGGCAACCTCTGGATGGTGGGTGGAGGAGACCCGCTGCTCACCACCGACGCCAGGGCGGGCGGCCCGGGTGACACTGCTCGACCACAGACCGACCTGGAATCGGCCGCTGAGGAGTTGGTGGCCCAGGGGGTCAGTCGGATCAACGGCTCGGTCGTCGGCGATGACTCGCGCCATGACACCACCAGGCTGCTGCCGGGGTGGCCCGAACGCTGGCTGCGTGGCGGCACCGTTGCGCCGTTGTCCGCACTGCTGGCCAACGACGGCTGGTTGGTCGACCCGACAACGGGGGAGGGCCCGGGCGGTGCGGCACCGGATCCGCCTGCGCATGCTGCGTCGGTGATGACGCAGCTGCTCACCGAACGCGGGGTTGAGGTGGCTGGAGCCCCAGCAGCGGGAGTCGCTCCGGCAGAGGCCGAGACGCTCCTGGCGGTTCCGTCGCTACCGGTTGCTGAACTGGCAGCGGCGCTGCTCACGTTCTCCGACAACACCACGGGCGAGTTGTTGTTGCGTGAGATCGGCGTTGCCGTCTCCGGTGAAGGTTCAACCGCCGCCGGGGCAGCCGCCGTGTTCGACTGGGCGGCCACGAAGGGCTGGCCGGTCGAGGGGGCTGTCGTGGCCGATGGTTCCGGGCTGTCCTCGGCCAACGATCTCACCTGCGAGCTGCTCGCTGCCGTACTGCGCTCGGACGGTCCTGACGGCCCGGTCGCCAGCGGATTGGCCATTCCGGGCCAGCCGGGCACCCTGGACGACCGGTTCGGGGGCCAGGAGTGGCCGGCGCGTCTGCGAGCCAAGACGGGCACACTCAACGAAGTCACCTCACTCTCCGGTTGGCTGCTCACCCGGCCGGGTTCCACTCTCGACTTCGAAATCGTCACAAATACGGGGGACCGCCGGGTCAACGCGGAAGACATCGCTTTCCAGTCCCGCCTCCTGACAGCACTGCTCGACCAACCGCTGGCGCCGCCGTTGGAAGAGGCTGGCCCGCAGCCACCGAGGAGCGGTTGACGCACGTGGCTGATTCAGGAGTGCCTGATCCAATACCGAGTGAACCAGCCGTTGGGGAGATGGCGGCGTTCCCCCTGGGGACGGTGTTGCTGCCGGGCCAACTCCTTCCGCTCCAGGTGTTCGAGCCCCGCTACAGGGTGATGCTGTTCGACCTGAGAGGGTCTGATCCGGCTGAGTTCGTGGTCGTGCTCATCGAGCGTGGCGCGGAGGTGGGAGGTGGCGACGAGCGCTCGGTGAACGGGTGCGTCGCGCAGGTCCTGGATCAGCAGGACCTCGACGATGGCCGTTCAATGGTTGTGGTGGCCGGTACTCGAGTCGTGCACATCGAGGAGTGGCTCGATGAGGACCCCTACCCGAGGGCGTTGGTCAGGCCGCTCGAAGCGATGCCCTGGGCTGATTCGGAAGCTGAAGCAGTGCTTCCCCCACTGGTGGAGCAGGCG
>JBPCTP010000346.1:0-2629 GCA_051011615.1 Microthrixaceae bacterium
GGATCACCGGTACCAACGCCTCGGACTCGCGCTGGGCAATGCCCGAGCTGGGCTCGTCGAGCAAGACGACCTTCGGCCGGTGCGCCACGAGCGCGGCGATGTCCACTATCCGCCTGGAGCCGGTCGAGAGCTCATGGACGAACTTCGAGCGGTAGGTGCCGAGGCCGAACAACTCGATGAGATGGTCGACCGAGCGCGACACCGCCTCTTCGCTCTCGAATGCAGCGGGCATCCAACTCGCCTCCAGCAGTGGATTGCGAACATCCACGACCAGCTCATGGGCGACCGCCAGGGTCTGCTCCACAGTGAGGCTCGGAAACAGTGCCGCATCCTGGAACGACCGACCGAGGCCCACGGCTGCTCGCTCGTGTGGAGGCAGGTGCGTGACGTCTACTCCGCCGAGCTCGATACGACCCGAGTCGAGCCGGGTGAAGCCCGACACGATGTCGAACAACGTGGTCTTTCCCGCGCCATTGGCGCCGAGGAATCCCAGGATCTCTCCTTCTGCGACGTCGAGGTTCACGTCGTGCACCGCAGTGATACCGCCGAAGCGTTTGGTGATGCCTGCGAGGCGCAACATGGGTACCTCGTCGAGCGACCGCTTCGCTGCAACACGGGTCGGCTTGTTGCCGTTGCCACTCCCATTGACACTGCCACTGCCGTTCCCCGAGGATCCGGCTGACGCCTTGGCCGCACCCTCCATGAACACCGAACGCAACACGTCGGGGCGGTCGAGCAGATCCTGGGTGGGTCCCTCGAAACGGATCTCGCCCTTCTCCATGAAGTAGGCGCGGTCCGCCAGCGTCAGTGCGACGTTCACGGACTGCTCGACGATCACAACGGTGGTGCCCGCAGCAGCGATGTCCCGGACGATCCCGAGGAGTTGCTCCACCACCAGCGGTGCGAGCCCGAGCGAGAGTTCGTCGATCATCAACAGGCGGGGCCGGGACAGAAAGGCCATGCCGAGCGCCAGCATCTGCTGTTGGCCACCGGAGAGGTTCGCAGCAGCTTCACTCTGTCGGTCCGCGAGCGCAGGGAACGTCTCGTAGACGTGCGCAACGCGCTCATCCACGAGCTCGACGTCGCCACGGTTCATCCAGGCTGCTGCTCGGAGGTTCTCGGCAATCGAAAGTGTGGGGAAGACACCCTTGCCACCGGGCATCTGGACTATCCCCTTGGCCGCGATCTCGTTCGGCGGGGCATGAGTGATGTCGACGCCGTCGAATATCACCGCACCACGATCTGCCTCCGTGATACCCGAGATGGCCCCCAACAACGTCGACTTGCCCGCACCATTGGTGCCGAGCAGCGCCACGACCTCGCCCTCATCTATCTCCACGCTCACGTCGAAGAGCACCTGCACATCTCCGTAGGCGACGTTCAGGTCCTTGACCAGGAGCATCTTGGCCTCGCCCTGGCGGCGCTTGTGGAGAACCTCGGAGCGGGCGGCACTGCCGGTCCAGACATCGTTCATGTCGCGTTGGATGAACTTGCCGGCGCTCTGGATCGCGAACCCGCCCACGGTGAACATCGGCACCATCAACAGCATCCCGGTGCGGATTCCCCATGCGTCGCCGAGCGCTCCGAGGATCGGCAGGAAGGCCAGACCGGGAATCACGAAGACGGACATCATCGAGAAGCCCATCGCACGCGACCTTGGCGGGATCGCAACAGACAACGCTGCGAGGATTCCGGGTATGAGAAAGGCGAGCAAGCCCGAGATGCCGGCGTTGAGAAGTATCGACACCCAAGGCAGCCGGATCTCTCCGATGTCGATGAACCACGCCGGCGAGAGTGCGAAGCCGATCGCCAGGGCAGCCACCAACAGGGTCACACGACCCAGGAACCGGAACACCAGCTTCGGATCCTTCATGAACAACCTGGTGCCGACCGATGCGCCGATGATCAGGCCCGCGATCTGCACGGGCTCGGTCAACGAGGCGACGACGCCCCTCGAGCGCTCATCGAGGCCGAACTCGTCCGCGTAGAAGAAGGAGGCGAAGGACACGAAGCCCACGACCGCGGGAGCAAGGAACGGCAGCGTGCGGTAGATCCGACGGAGCGAGTCGACCTTCCAGCACATCCGCCACGACTCGGCCATCGAGGGCGGGGGCTCCTCGGTGTCGGCCACTTCTCCGGTGGCACCAGCGGCCTCGCGCTCGAAGCGACCCCGAATCGGTTCCTTGATGAACAGCGCCGCAAGCGAGGCAACCAGGATGATCGGACCGAAGATGATGAACGGAGTGCGCCACGAGAAGTAGAACGCCACGAACCCGGCAACGAGTGGCCCGACGAACTGCCCGACGGAGTTGGCTGCCCTGTGAAACGCGAACACGCGTGCGCGTACATCGGGCGAGAAGTGATCCGCGAGCAGGGAGTTGTGGGTCGGATCTATGAATGACTTGCCGAGGCCCGTGGCCGCCATCGTGATTCCGAGGATCCACAGCCCGGGCGAAAAGCCTACGAGGGTGGTGAAAACGGCCATGAGCAAGCCGCCGAATACGGCAAGACGCACTCGGTTGTAGCGATCCGCCAGGCTGGCGACGGGCACCTGGAGCCCCAATGCTACCGCGGCGACAAGAGCGAGCACGGTGAAGATCCCGGCGAGACCGACACCGAAGTCATCCGC
>JBPCTP010000347.1:0-4093 GCA_051011615.1 Microthrixaceae bacterium
GTGAACAAGGCCCGCGATGCGGGACTGTCGCCGTGTTCTGGAGCGCTGTTCGGAATGGGGGAGTCCGACGACGACATCGTGGAAGTGGCGTATGCCCTGAGGGATCTGGATCCGGACTCGGTGCCGATCAACTTCCTGATTCCGATCGACGGCACTCCAATGGCCGGTCGCTGGGAACTCAACCCGCAGCGCTGCCTGCGAATCCTGGCGCTGTACCGCTACATGTTCCCCGACACCGAGATCCGGATCGCCGGCGGTCGCGAGGTGCACCTGCGAAGCGTCCAGGGGCTCGGACTGGAACTGGCCAACTCGATATTCGTGGGCGACTACCTCACCACTGAGGGCCAGGCGGCCAACGCTGACCTGGAGCTGCTCTCGGACTGGGGCTTCGAGCCCCTGGAGCTGCCCGGCGGACCGGTGGCGGCTGATTCCACATCGGCAGACACCCGAAGCGCCGAGGACGGCGACCAAGTGCGAATCCGCCGTCGCGGCGTCGGCACCGACGTGGCTCCCAACGCCTGAGCCGCGCCGATCGCCCTCTCCGTGGACGTAGGCTCGCGCGGATGGTCGAAACAACTCCCGTGGCTGCTCGCTCGGTCGAGGTGTGCAGTTGAAGTCGCGAACCTCCGGCACCCGGTTCGCGGCAGTTGCGTTCAGCATCGTGGTGCTCGGGGCCACAGCGCTGCTCGTGTTCGTCGACCCGATCAACACCGGTGGCGACACGCCGAGCGAACCTTCGACGATCACCAACTACAGCGTCGACATGGTCGTGGACTCCGACGGAAAACTCACTGCGAATGAGGACATCACGGTCAGCTTCCCGATCGCCCGGCGTGGGATCTTCCGGATCTTCGACACCCAGAACGTTCGTGGTCGGGACTTCCCGATAGAGAGCCTGTCGGTCACCAAGGATGGTCAGCCGGAGAACTGGGTCTGGAACGACTCCGCTTACGGGACCGCCACGGCCAGGATCGGCAACGAGAACATCTACCTGAACCCAGGTGAGTACACCTACGGACTCACCTGGACCACGGACGACGTCCTCGAACCGTATGAGACCGTTGACGGTGAAACGGATCCGGAACAGACGATGTTCTTCTGGCAGCCGATCGGTTCCGGTTGGCCCATGCCGATCCTCGACTCCGAGTTCTCCATACAGTTGCCGGCCGAGCCGACGTCGGTGGAGTGCCGGATCGGGGACGACCTGCCCTGTGACGTGAGGATCGACGGCGACGTGGTGAGTGCCACGATCGGGTCGCTGAATCCGAATGAGCCGGTCACGGTGCTCGCAGCCTTTCCAGCCGACCAGGTGCCGGCGAACGGCGACCAATCCGAGCTGTGGTGGCTGGCAGTCATCACCGGCATGGCCGGACTCACGTTGGGGTCGCTGGGTGTGGCCGCGACCCGGGAACGGGCACCTGGATTCCCGGTCCTCTATGAACCGCCCGCAGGGATCCGACCGGCGGTCGGGGTGAGGGTGCTCGACGAACGGCCTTCGTCAGAGGAGTTGCAGGCGACCCTGTTCGACCTGGGCGCCCGCGGGATCGTCAACATCGCCCCCGATGGGGAGAAGTGGACCATCAACCTCGTGGGCGATCCAGCGAATGGCCGGTGTGAGGACTGGGAGGTCAAGACACTCTCGAAGCTCGGCCTTCGAACCGTTGGCGACTCGTTCACTGTCTCCAAGACAGTTGGTGCGGGCAAGAAGATCTCCAAGGCCAAGGAGACCCTCGAGGGCGGCGCTACGGTCGCCGCATCTCCGTACATCGCCCGCTCCGGTGTGGGCGGTGCTGTCGCGATACTCGGGTGGCTCACCGGAGTAGGTCTCGTCGTCATGGCGGGGTTCTGGCTGTTCGGCGGGGTCGACTTCCCGCTCTGGCTGATCTCGGGCCTGGCCGGATTCGCCATCCCGGCTTCGATCGTGGCAACGGACGTCGGTCGCAGCACCACCCGCACAGAGTCAGGTCGCGACGTCTGGTCCCGCACCGGCGGTTTCGCGAGGTTCCTCACGACCGACTCGTCCGAATCTCGCTTCGATGCCGCAGCGCACCTCGACTGGTTCCCGCGGTACCTTCCGTGGGCCCTCGCACTCGGTGTTTCCGAGGAATGGGCCAAGCGTTACGAGGCGCAGGGAGTGGATCTGCCTGCAGTGCCATACGTCTACGGCTGGGGCTATGGCATGGGCTACGGCCACGGATACAGAAGCTTCAGCGACAGCTTCAGTTCTTCCATCTCCTCTGCGAGTGCCGCGTATGCGGCTTCGCAGTCCAGCAGCGGCGGTGGCGGCGGAGGCTTCTCGGGTGGCGGCGGTGGCGGTGGTGGCGGAGGCTCATGGTGACCGCCCGTTACTGTCTGGTTGACGGAAGGAATCCATGACAATCGCTGTGATCATCATCGTCGTCGTTCTGCTGGCGGCCATCGGCCTGCTCGTGGTGACGGGGCTGAACCGACTTCGCACCCAGTCCGTGCTGGTCGAGGAGGCCGAGGCCGGCATCGACGTGCAGTTGACTCGCCGCGCAGAGCTCATCCCGAACCTTGTGGAGACCGTGAAGGGGTACATGCAGCACGAGGCGGGCACCCTCGAGGCGGTGACCGCCGCACGTGCGGCTTCCCAATCTGCCGGCACCGTGGGGGAGAAGGCAGCGGCGGACGCCCAGATGACCCAGGCCCTTGCCAACCTCTTCGCTGTGGCGGAGGCCTATCCGGACCTGAAGGCGTCGGCGAACTTCCAGCAGCTCCAGGGTGAGATCACCCGCACGGAGGACCAGTTGGCCTTCGCCCGCCAGTACTACAACGATGCCGCCTCCACGCTGAACCAGACGATGGTGAAGATTCCGTGGTCATTCTTCGTGGGTATGTCAGGCGTTCACAAGGCGAGCTTCTACGACGCCCCCACACCCAATGAGGCGCCACCCCAGGTCGACTTCGGCAGCTGAGGGCGTCAGCTCGGCCACCCGCACCGGCCGGGGCCTACGCCCCGACCGGCCGGCAGCTGGGTGGGTCCTCTCCCAAGAGCACCTCTCCCGCCTCGTGCCCACCTGAACCATCTCCCGAAACGCACGAGCTGTCACCGGGTCGCGCGACCCGGTCGTTCGCAGCCCCGTCTCGCGACGTCACGCGGTCCGATGACCTGGGTGACTTCGGTACCGATCTCGAGTCGTTCAAGGCCACATATGACCCTCAGCGACTCGAAATGGGCACCTGAGTCACACGGGACAAGCCGGAGACATAATGCGCTGCCGGTTTTGACGGCGACGGCTGCGGGTGGTGCCATTCATCCATGTCGGGGGACCTGGAAACGGACTACGAGGGTGCCGGCTTCAAGGGCCGCCTAGGCTGGGGTGAGCGTCCTGCGGTCA
Source organism: Microthrixaceae bacterium (assembly GCA_051011615.1). GTDB lineage: Bacteria > Actinomycetota > Acidimicrobiia > Acidimicrobiales > Microtrichaceae > JBPCTP01. The sequence goes on from JBPCTP010000347.1 coordinate 3,360, forward strand.
TCGCGATCGACATCTGTCGGGCATACCTGGATCCCGAATCGCCGTTGTATGCCGGAGTCGAGGACGCACGTGCGTCGGCCCAACGACTGGTGGACGCGGCTCGCGGTGCGGGGGTTCCGGTGGTCTTCACCCGCGTCGAATACGAGCCGGGCGGCGCCGATGGCGGCATGTTCTTCCGCAAGGTCGGTGCATTGAAGTGCTTCGAACGGGGCAATCCGCTCGGTGACTGGGTGGAGGCCCCCAGGCCGGAGGCGGGCGAGCTCGTGGTTACCAAGCAGTACGCCTCCGCGTTCTTCGGTACCTCGCTGGCCGCCACACTCACCGCAATGGGCATCGACACCGTCGTGCTCTGCGGTTTCTCGACCTCGGGCTGCGTGCGGGCGAGCGGTGTCGATGCGGTGCAGTACGGATTCCGTCCGATCGTCGTGGCAGATGCCTGTGGAGATCGGGCGCCCGGCCCCCACGAGGCCAACCTCTTCGACCTGGACGCAAAGTACTGTGACGTGGTCGACGAAGCAGAGGCCGTTGCGCATCTGGGCGGGCGTCGAGGCTGAGCCGATCCGGTTCCGGCGGCAGGGGAGGAACTCATGGGCAAGGAGACCGGGTTCGGGGGTCTCGCGCGGCGCGATCTCTTCAAGTTGGGGGGAGTCACTGCGGGCGGGCTGGCAATGGCTGGAACCGTCGCGGGATGTGCCCCGGCGGCGGGCGGACCGACGGACCCGCTCGACTTCGTG
>JBPCTP010000348.1:0-4629 GCA_051011615.1 Microthrixaceae bacterium
GTCCACGCCTGGCGAACCAGACCTGCTCTACATCGACCTTCACCTGTTGCACGAGGTGACCTCACCCCAGGCCTTCGACGGTCTTCGGATGTCCGGCCGCGGAGTCCGTCGAGCGGATCTCACGATCGCCACGGAGGACCACAACGTCCCCACTGCGGACATAGACCAGCCCATCGCGGATCCGGTCAGCCGCAAGCAGATCGAGACCCTGCGCGCCAACACCGCTGAGTTCGGAATCCAGAACTTCGAGATGGGTCAGCCCGGCCAGGGCATCGTGCACGTGATGGCACCCGAGCAAGGGCGCACCCTTCCCGGCATGACCGTCGTCTGCGGCGACTCGCACACCGCAACCCATGGAGCGTTCGGCGCGATCGCTTTTGGCATCGGCACGAGCGAGGTCGAACACGTACTCGCCACCCAGACACTGCCGCAGACCAAGCCGAAGACACTCGCAGTCAACGTCGAGGGCGAGCTGCGCCCCGGGGTGAGCGCCAAGGACATCATCCTCGCCGTACTCGCCGAACTCGGAACGTCCGGTGGGATGGGCTACATCGCCGAGTACCGCGGCAGCGCCATCGAGAGCCTCTCGATGGAGGGCCGCATGACCGTGTGCAACATGTCGATCGAGCTCGGCGCCAAGGCCGGCCTGATTGCACCCGACCAGACCACCTACGACTACATCGAAGGTCGCCCCGAGGCACCGTCCGGGGACATGTGGGACGCAGCCCTGGCTGACTGGGCGACGCTTCGAACAGACCCGGGTGCAACCTTCGACAAGGAGATCGCCCTGGACGCCGCCGCCATCGAACCACAGATCTCCTGGGGCACGAACCCCGGTCAGGTGATCCCCATCTCGGCCAGTGTTCCCTCGCCCGACGACTTCGAGGACGAAGGCGAGCAGAGCGCAGCGGAGAGGGCTCTCGAGTACATGGACCTCACCCCGGGCCAGCCGATCACCGAAGTCGGCATCGACGTGGCTTTCATCGGCTCGTGCACCAACTCCCGGATCGAGGACCTTCGAGCGGCCGCCGACGTGATCCGCAACAGCGGGGGCAAGGTCGCCGAGGGCGTGGTCACCTACGTGGTGCCCGGCAGCTTCGAGGTCAAGGACCAGGCTGAGGCCGAGGGGCTGCACGAGGTGTTCACGGGCGCCGGATTCGACTGGCGCGAACCCGGATGTTCGATGTGCCTGGCGATGAATCCCGACAAGTTGGAGCCGGGCCAGCGCTGCGCAAGCACGTCAAACCGCAACTTCGAGGGACGTCAGGGGCGAGGTGGCCGCACACACCTGGTCTCCCCCGCAATCGCGGCAGCCAGCGCAATCGCAGGCCGTTTCGCCACACCGGAGGCAATCTGATGCAAGCAGTCGAGATCATCACCGGCACCGCAGTCCCACTGGACCGCTCCGATGTCGACACCGACCAGATCATTCCCTCGGACTGGCTCAAGCGGGTCGAACGAACCGGCTTCGAGCGCGGACTTTTCGCGGAGTGGCGCGACGAGCCGAGCTTCGTGCTGAACAGGGAAGAACACGCAGGAGCGAACATCCTGATCGCAGGACCCCAGTTCGGTACCGGATCGAGCCGTGAGCACGCTGTGTGGGCGCTGCACCAGTACGGGTTCCGTGCGGTCATATCCCCGCGGTTCGGCGACATCTTCCGCAACAACGCCACCAAGAACGGCCTGGTCCCCGTGCAGCTCAGCGCCGAAGGCGGCCGGAAGCTGCTCGACGCCGTTGCAGCTGACCCCGACCTCGAGATCGTGATCGACATCGAACTCCGAACCGTGGAGGCCCAGGCGATCGACTTCCTCGAGTCCTTCCCGCTCGACGATTCGATCCAGCACCGATTTCTCAACGGCCTCGACGACATCGCCCTCACCATGGCCCACGCCGATGCGATCGGCCACCACGAGACCCAGCGGCCCTCATGGATGAAGAAGATGGACATCGAGCGAGCCGCAGACTGAAAAGTCGGGGCGGACGGGAACCGATCCTGCCCCGCGACCGTCGAACCTGGTGAAGCGACACCACCGAGGTGTCCCAGGGAGGTCGCAATGCAGCAATCGACTCGTGGATCAAGCGGTGACCGTCGGCCACACGGGGGCGGCAACAGGCATCGGACGCCATCCCGGTTGCTGTTTGCCGTGGCGGCCTGCACGCTCATCGCCGCTGCCTGCCCCGACTCGGGAAAGCCGCCGATCGCCGCGGGCCCCGGCGAGATCGCGACCGGGTTGCACACGGACCTGAGTTGTGACGAACTGCTGGAGGCCTCCCAAGAGGACACCGAGAGGGTCGTCGAGCTGAACAGCTCGGTGGTCCGACTCGATTCTGCACGAGGTGGCTTCACCGACGCGGGTGAAGAGAGCGACGCAATGGCGCCAGCCGAAGCCGCACCCACGACAGCTGCGGATGACTCCACCGGCGGGGCAGGCGGCGAGGTGATCGCAGGCACGAACATCCAGGAACAGGGGGTGGACGAGGGAGACACCATCAAGACCGATGGTGAGCGCATCGTGGCCCTGAGTGGCACGACCCTGCGAGTGGTGGAACTCGACGGATCGCCCGAGGTCGACGGAACCCTGCTGCTGCCGAGCAACGTCGAGGGCGATGTCGGGGAGTTGTTCCTGCGAGGTGCCGAGGCGCTGGTGCTCATTCCCACGTGGGGCAGCGGGTCAGATCCGGGACCGCCGCCGCCGTCGCGCCCGGGCGTGTTCACGCCGACAGCCGAGACCACCGTGGTGCCTTTCGACCAGGGGTTGCGCATCCTTCGGGTGGACATCTCGGACCCGACTACGCCCGAGATGATCGACCAGAGCGTCGTGGAGGGCACTCTCGTCGCCTCTCGCATGGTGGACGGCACCGTCAGAGTCGTTGTACGAACTCCGTCATTCATCGCCGAGGACATGTGGTCTCTGCAGGACACGAATGACGTCGCTGAGGTGTTCGATGGCATCGAAGCAACCGACTTGCTGCCGAGGGTCAGTGTCGACGGTGAGGTCTCTGCCATGGGTGGATGCGAAGACGTCGCGGTGATGCCGGCACCCGCTGCGTCGGTGAACTCCGACATCGCCAGCCGAAGCCTCGACCATGCCGGCACCCCCGAGACCGTGACGGTGCTGAGCATCGGAGAGGACCTGGCGGACATGTCGCCGGTGAGTGTGTCCGGCCTGGCAGATGTCGTCTATGCATCCACCGACTCGCTCTACATAACCAACACCGGCTGGACCGAGAGCGGCCCCAACACCTTCGTGCACCACTTCGACACGTCGACGGCCGACCCTGCCACCTACACCGGGTCGGGCATCGTACCCGGAGCACCACTGAACCAGTACTCACTGTCGGAATCGGGCGATCAGCTCCGCATCGTGACAACGACAGAGGATCCGACAGCCTTCGAGGACGGCTTCGTCGAGGAGGGGCTGATCGATGAACAGGTCATCGATTCCGACGGCACCGATGGAATCCCGATCGATGACCTGCCCACAGCGGCTGAGGACGGCACTGCGCCCGATGACACTGCGCCCGTCGACACACTGCAGACCACCGTCGCGGAGCCCGACGTGGTGGAGCCCGACGTGGTGACGCCTGAGCGGTGGGTGCCGGCGACAGAAGGCCGCCTGACGGTTCTGGCGCCCTCCGAGGACGGGGCGCTCGACGAGATCGGCAGCATCGAGGACCTCGGCGTGGGTGAGGAAGTGCAGTCGGTCCGCTTCCAGGGCGACATGGCGTACGTCGTGACCTTTCGGCGGACCGACCCGCTCTATGCGATCGACCTGTCGGATCCGACCACCCCGAGGGCGCTCGGCGAGCTGAAGATCACCGGGTTCTCGGAGTACATGCACCCAGTTGGAGAGGGCTTGCTGCTCGGCATCGGACGCGAGGCCACCGCTGACGGACGCGACACCGGCTTCAAGGCTTCCCTGTTCGACGTGTCAGATCCGACCAACCCCACTGAGACCGACAGGTGGGTGGTGCCCAATGGCTGGAGCGAAGTCGGCGACGACCCGCATGCCTTCACGTGGGATCCCGTTGCCGGCCGCGCCATCTTCCCCCTCGAGCAGTACGGCGATGTCTCAATCGACGATTGTCCACCCGGAGCCCTCTGTGAGCAGATCGCCCCGATCGGACCGTCCAATACCGCGGTGGTGCTCGCCGCAGGTCCGGACGGGCTCGAGGAGGTGGCACGCCTCACACACAACAGCGGCTCAGGGGACGGCTACATGGAGCAGATCCGACGCTCGGTGGTGGTGGACCGCGACTTGTGGACCATGAGCCACACCGGTCTGGGGCTCACCAACGCCGACCAGCCGGGTGCCATGCAGTTCGTTCCTTTCTGAGCGGCGCCGCCGGCTGCGCGTGCCCCAGAGGCGTATTGCCCCGAGGGGGCGTAGAGATGCCTTGGGTCGGGAGGGGACGGCCGGAGGGGCCGTCGGAACCAGCGGGGCCGTTCCCTAGCGACCTGTGACGTACCAGGCGATCAGGTTCGCTCGCAGGTTGTAGCCACCTTCGGTGAGATGGATCTTGTCCGCCACGCGAATCTGCGGTGCCCGATCCGCGAACCAGTTCCAGTCGTACACCCACAGGTTGTCGTAGCGCAGGTCGGCGAGTCTCAAGGCCAGGTTGATGGT
>JBPCTP010000349.1:0-5545 GCA_051011615.1 Microthrixaceae bacterium
GTCCAGGGGATTCTCGATCATTGGTGGGGGAGACTCCGCTGCAGCTATCGCCCAGTTCGGCATGGCCGGCGACGTCGACCACATCTCCACCGGCGGCGGCGCTTCGCTGGAACTGATCGAAAAGGGCGACTTGCCCGGCCTCGACGCCCTGCGTTCGGCACCCAACGCCTGATGGCCGACGCCGCTTCAACCCTGACCTACCGTTCTGTGGTGTAGCTGTCGAAGGAACCGCGACATCTGCACCACAGAACCGGCAATCGATAGGAACTCAGCCATGGCAGATGCACGCAAGCCGATCATCAGCGGCAACTGGAAGATGCACCACAACCACTTCGAGGCGATCCAGTGCGTCCAGAAACTGCACTACCGGCTCGACTCCGACGACCACGAAGCCGTGGATGTGACCGTGCACCCGCCCTTCACCGACATTCGGTCCGCACAGACCGTGATCGAGGGCGACAAGATGAAGATCGGTCTCGGTGCGCAGAATTGTCACTGGGAAGAAAAGGGTGCCTTCACCGGTGAGGTCGCTCCCGGGATGCTCGCCAAACTCGAGGTCGGCTACGTGATCGTCGGCCACTCGGAGCGCCGACAGCTCTTCGGCGAGACCGACGACACGGTCAACAAGAAGGTCAAGGCCGTGCTCGGCAACCAGATGACGCCCATCATGTGCTGTGGTGAGACTCTCGAGGAGCGAGAGCAGGGCATGGCAGAGGCAAAGGTGGAAGGGCAGGTTCGAGAAGGGCTTGCAGGCGTCAAGGATGACCACGTGGCTTCGATGGTCATTGCCTACGAGCCGATCTGGGCGATCGGTACAGGCAAGACGGCCACATCCGACGACGCCCAAGCCATGTGCGCGAAGGTCCGCGAGGTCGTGCGTGAGGTCTTCGGCGCCGAGGCCGCCAACGGCGTACGAGTTCAGTACGGCGGCTCGGTCAAGCCCGGCAACATCGTCGAGCTGATGGGCCAGGCCGACATCGATGGCGCGCTGGTCGGCGGGGCTTCGCTCGACGCGGACGAGTTCGCTGCCATCGTCCAGTACAGGAATCACTGACGCCGAGCGACGTCCTGGGCGCGGGCGGGTCGGTACCGTCCGGTTCGGCAGCGAAGCGGCAGTCCTGTACGATCGACGGCCGTGGACATTCTCGAAATCCTCCTTTGGGTGCTCCAGCTCGGTCTCGGACTCGGGCTGATCTTTCTGGTGCTCGTCCACTCCGGCAAGGGTGGCGGCCTGTCCGACATGTTCGGTGGTGGCCTGGGAGCCTCAGCGGCAGGTTCAACCGTGATGGAGAAGAATCTGGACCGCATCACCGTTGTGGTGGCGCTGTTGTTCGGGTTCAACACGCTCATCATGGCGCTCCTGCTCGACGGCTGAGTCTGCTCATCCTCAAGGGCTAGTTCGGGCCGGTCGTGCGTGTGCGAACGATCTCGCCGCTAGGGTGAACCGCGCATGAACAAGGGCTGCTGATAGTCACGTATCGGCACTGAACAAGGACCAGCGGTGACCAAGGACAAGGAACGTCTCACGGACGACGGGGTCGACACGGGGACGGTACCGGTCGTGCAGAAGAGCAACGAGGGAATCGTGCCCGAGGACCTGACGATCAAGGACATGGAGTCGGCGCGGGCCTACTCCGACAAGATCAAGAACAAGCTCTATCTGAAGGAACTACGGGACCTCCAGGTGGAGCTGCTGAAGCTCCAGCGCCATGTGAAGCAGAGCGGTGAACGAATGGTGCTGCTGTTCGAGGGGCGTGACGCGGCCGGCAAGGGTGGCGCGATCCGCCGGTTCACCGAAAACATAAATCCTCGTGGGGCGCGCACCGTGGCGTTGACCAAGCCCAATGACACCGAGCGCGGCCAGTGGTACTTCCAGCGGTACGTGTCGCACCTCCCCACCAGGGGTGAGATCGTGTTCTTCGACCGCTCCTGGTACAACCGGGCGGGCGTCGAGATCGTGATGGGATTCTGCACCCCCCAGGAATACGGCGAGTTCTTCCGACAGGGTCCCGGCTTCGAGCGGAGCGTGGTCGAGTCGGGCACCCATCTGTTCAAATTCTGGTTCACCGTGTCGCGCCAGAATCAGCTCGGCCGGTTCGAGCGGCGCAAGACCGACCCGTTGCGCCAGTGGAAGTTCTCACCGGTGGACGAGGCCTCGCTCGGCAAGTGGGACGAGTACACCAAGGCGCGGGACGCAATGCTGATCCACACCGACAGCAGGCCCGCGCCGTGGATCGTTGTCAACTCGAATGAGAAGAAGCGGGCCAGGCTCGAGTCGATCCGTCACGTGGTGAGCACGCTCGACTATGACCACAAGGACCACGAGGTCGCACGGGGCGCCGATCCGATGGTCGTGCAGCCTGCGGCGAATGTGATGACTGTCAACGACGTGCCGCCGCTGATGGCCTGACACTCCAGTTCTGCTGAATCGATGCGGTTCAGCGTGTTGGGGGCCGGCCGCTTGTGGTCGCGGTGGGCCGTGATGGCTGTGATGTGGTCGTGCTGGTGGGTGCCACGGGCACTCGCCGTGTTTCCTGCGTTGGAATGTGGACGCTGGTCGGGGGCGGGCGGTCGACCGACGAGGTGGTCGTGGCGGCGGGTCGCTGCGGGGTAGTAGTTGGGTTTGGGCGTTCGGTGCTGGTTGTCCGCTGCGGAGCCGGCCGCTGGGGCGGTGCCGACGATGGCAAGGTTGGGGGCGCAACTTCTGGCGAAGACGCTCTGCCTGCGGTCGTGGGCGGATTGGATCTGGGCGGAGCATCAGTTCGCGATGACCCTTCGACATCGACGGGGGCCCTGTCCTCGATGGAAACCAGTTCTCCTCCGCTAATGCGGTAGACGTCCCCGGGTCCGAGTCTGGTGCTTCCGACGAGAGCGAAGCCGCCAGGACCCACTCTGATGACAGTGCCGTCTCTGAGTTCGTCACCAACGGTTCCCACCTGACTCGATCCGTCGGGTAGTTCCAGGATGACCTGGTCTGCCCCCACAAGCTCGAACTCGGGCGTGGTCGGCCCGGAGAGCAACACGGCGATGACGAGAGCGACCGCCGCCGCAGCCAACAGGGCGGCTGATCGCAGCGGGCGAACTCGGCCAACCCGGGAGCCGGGCTGACCTCGGCGTGTCTCCTCGGGCTCGTCGGAGGAGCAGACGGCCAGCGGGGGACTGGAGTCGGCGGAGGCCGCGTACTCGAGGAGGTCCGCCTCGATCCGTTCCACGACACCCTCTGGCATGGGCGGGACTTCGTCGACGGCGAGCGTCTCGAGCATTGCGATGGCATCCATGCGCGTGGTCATGGCTGCTCCTCCGCTGACGCCATAGTCCGGTCGAGTTCGCGCTGAAGGGCCTTTCGTGCCCGGTGAGTGGTCACGGCGAGGACTGAGGGCGACAGGTCGAGGGCTGCGGAAACCTCAGCAGGTGTCAGGCCCTCCAAATGTCGGAGACCCAGGACCTGCTGGTATCGGCTTGGCAGCGCATCCATGGCGGCGGCAAGTGCTGCTGCCGCTGCGTCATCGCGGATCTGCTCAGCGGGATCCGTAGGTTCATGGAGGGAGATTGAGATCGTTGCCGCCACCGTTCGATCGCGTCGGGCCCGTCCATCGCGCCGTGCACGGTCTGATAGTTCGTTGGCGGCGATTCCCAGGACCCAGTTCACGAACTGGCCTCGCGAGGGATCGAACGCATCCAGTCGTTTCCAGGCCTTCTCGAAAGTGGCTGCGGTGACGTCCTCTGCTGTCTCGCGGTGTCGAGCACGTCGGTAGGCGAAAGCGTGGACACGCTGCACGTGGCGCCGGTACAGCTCGGCGAAAGCATCAGGGGCGCGTCGAGCGGCGTCGACGAGATCGGTCTCAGCGACGCCCCTCCACTCGGTTCTGCGCCCCGCCAGACTGCGCATGCCGACCAGTTGACCACGTTCAGGCCTCTGAGCGCCCGAACCCGGCCCGACACGGCTCAGGAAGCCGGTGGGATCGCCACGCGATCGAGGGTGCTGACTGCCAGCGGCTCGCCGTGGTGGCCCACTGCTACGGCCGCATAGACCCAGGCCGTGCCCGGTCGCACCTGATCGTCGACGATTCCCGGACGGTCGCCGCTTCGGACCCTCTCGATGGCCTCCCTTGGGAGTTGTTCGGGACTCAGTTGGGCCCTGTACACGACGTACCCCGCGATGCGGCGGCTCTCGATCGGCTTCCAACGACAGCGAACCTCGTGGCGATCGTCACCACGGACCACACGACACCCGAAGCGGAAGGCATTGGGCTTGGGGGGCTCCGCAATGCTGTCGGTGACCGTGGGGGTCGTAGCTGCCGGTGCATGCTGACTTGCCGCGGACGCAGCTCCCGCGGGTAGCAGTACACCTGCACAGATGACTGCTCCAGCGATGACTCGTGTGGTCGGTTGCTTCATTCGATTCCTCCTGCCGGCGGTATTCGGTCCGCTCGTTGCCTTCAGAAGGGTGTACGCCCGGTCACTCACGACATTTCACCGAGTCAAATAGAATGCGTGGCTGAACCGAGGCCCGGGAATGGTCTGCCTGCCGTTTCGGGGGCAGAAAAGCGATGCGCTACAGTCCACATGCCCCAAACACGATGGGGTCCACGTCGGAGTGGCGGAATTGGCAGACGCGCTAGCTTGAGGGGCTAGTGCCCGCAAGGGCGTGGGGGTTCAAGTCCCCCCTCCGACACGAACCACCAAGGGCCACTGAATGAGCGTCCAGTGGCCGGTAGGGGATCGTCGCGAACGGTCCTCCGACACCAAGCAAGTGTCCGACTTCGGACGCTCTGCCAGGGTTTGCTAGCCGGCGCGCCCTGTTTCGTAGGCCCAGATGACGATCTCTACACGGTTTCTCGCCTGAAGTTTGGTCATCAGTCTCGCGACGTGAGTCTTGACGGTGCTTTGGCTGATGAACAGTTCCTCTGCGATTTCGGAGTTGGTCTTGCCTCGCGCGACTTCGGCGAGAACTTCCTCCTCGCGTTCGGTGAGCGGGTCGATCGGTTGGGGCGGGGCAGCTGGGCGCTCGATGCTGGCGAAGGTTTGGAGGAGCCTGGCTGTGACGTTGGGTGCGACGAGGGCGTCTCCGGTCGCGGCGGCGTGGACAGCTTGCACGAGCAGGTCCTGGTCGGCGTCTTTGAGGAGAAAGCCGCGGGCCCCGGCCTTGAGGGCGCCATAGACGTATTCGTCGCGGTCGAAGGTTGTGATGATGACAATCGGGATCGGATCTTCGACTTCTGGTCCAGCGAGCACGCGGGTGGCCTCGATCCCGTCCATCTTGGGCATGCCTATGTCGAGGATGCATACGTCGGGTCGGAGCCGCTGGGCAAGATCTACCGCGTCCAAGCCGTTGGAGGCTTCCCCGACGACCTCGATGCTCGGTTGGGCATTGAGGATCATGGTGAGTCCCGTCCGTACGAGATCCTGATCGTCGGCAACGATCACTCGTATGGTCATCGGGGCTGCCCTTGCTTTGGCAGTACGGCCTTCACGGTCCATCCTCGTCCGCGGTTTGGCCCTGCATCGAGTGAGCCGCCGTGCAGGGAGGCTCTCTCGCTCATTC
>JBPCTP010000350.1:0-6879 GCA_051011615.1 Microthrixaceae bacterium
GTCCGGAGATGGCGTCGTGATCATCGGCGGTGGACGAGTCGGCCGGGCCGCAGCCAAGCGATTTGATGCCGCCGGGGTGCCGTGCCGAATCGTCGAGCAGAAGTCGGAGCTCACCCCCTATGGAGACCCGCGCTACGTGCCTGGCGACGCGGCTGAACTGGAGGTCCTGGAAGCCGCCGGACTGGCGGACGCGTCGGCGGTGCTGGTCACCACCCACGACGACGACGTCAACATCTACCTGACCATCTACTGCCGGCGTCTGCAACCCGATCTACAGATCATCTCCAGGGCCAACGTGGATCGCAATGTCGCCACGTTGCATCGGGCGGGCGCCGACTCGGTGCTTTCCTATGCCTCGATCGGTGCGACCACCATCTGGAACACGTTGAGCCAAAACGACACCGTCGTGCTGGCCGAGGGCCTCGAGGTCTTCCGGGTGCCGTGCCCGTCGAATCTCGACGGAGTCACACTTGCCGAGGGCCACGTGCGCTCCAAGACGGGTTGCAGTGTCGTGGCGGTGTCGGCCGGCGAGTCGATGGTGACCAATCCCGACCCCCAGCAGCCACTTCCGGCCAATGCCGAACTGGTCGTCATCGGCGACGCCGACTCCCAGGCTGCTTTCCTGGACACCTTCCCGGTCAGCGCGCGAGCCGGCTCCCCGAGCGCGCCCTCTCCGCGAGCCTCCCGATCAGGTTGACGCCCATCCAGTGCTCCACGAGGACCTGGCCGGCCAACCTGACCTATCCACTCGCGCAGCCGTCGAGTTCCTCGATCAAACGCTTCGGAGCTGTGAGGCGGTACGAGGCATCGAGCAGCTCGGCGATCTCTGACCAGTCCGTCGAGTCATCGATGTCGACTCCGATCCAGCCCGAAGGTGCCATGTACGCCGGTGGGTACACGTAGTCCAGCTCGAGCAAGGCACGCTTCTCATCGGTATCGGCCAGGATCACGATGCAATGCGGGTGCTGCACGTACTCGCTGTCGACCTTGACCGATCCGCCGTAGTACGCGAACACCTTCTTGGTGAAGAACGCCGGGCGACCGTGGGACACCTTCTCGTCGGTGCCGGGAAATACCGTCGCAAGCTCCCGGACCCGGGCCAGTAGCGGATCGTCATCGTCGAACATCTGCGGGTGGGCCATGGCGACAAGGCTACGGCCGCCAACGATGCGAATGCCTGTATCGGTCCATCTGTCAGTCGATCCGGGCAGTCCTCGCTGATCAGATCGGTGGCAGCTCCTGTTGGGCATCCATCAGGTCCGCCATGAGGGAGCGGATGAACTCGTCGGCTTCGTCTGTCATGCCACCCTCGACGCCGCCATATATCGCGCCGCTCTCCGGAACGCCGTCGCGATGCTCCACCGCGTATGCCACGGCTTCGGCGAGGTCCGCGTCGAACGCCTCGACGACACCGGGCTGGGTCTGGGGCCGGGTGACGGCCATGTGGATCGCGTTCGGGTATTGCTGGCCGTTGAATCGCCAGCCCTTGGTCCGCATGAAATCGTTCACGTGGTAGATGTCGAATTCGTCAGAAGTGAAGCTGAAGCAGAAGGTCGGGTTGCCCATGACTCGCAACTCGGAATGCTTCCTCACAGAATCCTGCATCGCGAACGCGGTCTCGAAGATCGCACGGGCGTATTTCAGGTACCCCTCCCGGCCGAGGCGCACCATGCCCGCCCACGTGGCTGCGATCAGGCCGTTGGAGCGGGAGCCGTCCATGCCCGGTGAGCAGTACTTGCCGCCGGTCCAGTCGGGTAGGTAGAAGTACTGCGAGTTGCGCAGCGCCTTGTCACGGAAGGCCAGCACGGATGTGCCCTTGAACCCGTAGGCGTACTTGTGGGTGTCCGCGCTGATCGTGGTGACTCCCGCATGGCGGAAGTCGAATGGCGGGATGTCGTATCCGAGTTGTTCCCCCCAGGGAAGTATGAACCCGCCCAGGCAGCCATCGACATGGAGGCCGATGCCACGTTCGATCGCGAGGTCACTCAGCTCGGCGATCGGGTCGATCGTGCCGTAGCCGTAGTTGCACGCCGAGCCCATCATGGCGATCGTGTTGTCATCGATGGCTGCCTCCATCGCATCGAGATCCGCGAGGGTCGTGTCGGGATCCACGGGCACGGTGCGCAACTCGACGCCGAACAGGTGGCACGCCTTGTCGAATGCCGGGTGGCCGGTCTCGGGTTTGATGAAGTTGGGTCGCTCGATACCACGCTGCTGACGCGCATGGTCGCGGTACGAGAGAACCGCGTGCGCGATCGAACCCGAACCGCCGCTGGTGACCAGCCCGACCGGATCACCATGCTCGACAGCGTCGGCGTTTAGGAGGTCGAGTGTCATCGCGATGATCTCGCCTTCGAAGCGGGTGGCGCTCGGACACATGTCGCGCTGGAGGGTGTTCATGTGGGCGAACTTCCCGAATGCTTCGTTCATGAACGCGTAGTGGTCGTGGTCGCCGCAGTACATCGTCCCGGAGCACTTGCCGGTTTCCCAGTACTTGTCCTCCTCGGTTGCCATCTCGGAGAGCTCGGCGAGCACTTCGGACTCGTCACGCCCGTTCTCGGGCATCGCCCGCATCACCTCGAAACGGTCGGCATATGGATGTGCGCTCATGGGGTCTCCTTGGGATCAGGCGTGCGGAATTCGGGGGCTCAGCTGTTGAGTGCTTCGTGGATCGGTCGCAGGGCCTCGAACGCGGCCACGAACTGTTCCTGTTTGGCGTCGTAGAGGTCCCGGTTGGAGGCGTTTGGCTCGAATCGAGCAGCCGGAGGGACTCCCGCCTCGAGCTCTGAGCGGTCAAGGATCCCGTGTCGGTGTCGAGCCAGGTCTGCCACACCGCGGGCCACCGCCCAGTCGGCGTTGGGTACCGGGCCGACGGGTCTACCAAGCACATCGGCGAGAATCTGGCACCACTGGGCAGACCGGGCGGCACCACCAAGGAAGGAGATCTCGTCCATTCGCTTTCCGGTGAAGGTTTCTGCGTACGGCAGCAGCCACGCGAGGTTGTGTGCCACGCCTTCAGCGACCGCACGAACCATGTCCGCCCGGTTGGTCTGAATCGACATGTTGATGAACCCGCCGCGCATCGTCGGCGAATTGGCCGGAGACATCGACCCGTTGAGCCACGGCAGGAACATGACCCCGCCGCTGCCTGCGGAAACGGACTCGAGCGCAGCGTCGAGGCGGGCGAATTCGTCATCGGTCGTGTGATCAGCCAGAACGTCGACAGCATGCACGACATCGGTGAGTATGTGCTCGAGGGCACGCCCGCCGATGCCGTTCTCCGCCCACAGCACGTAGGTGTCCGGAAACGGGCTGGGCATGGAGAGCAGTTCGTGGTCCAGGTCAACGTGCTTGTCATCGAGAGTGTCGACGAGGACGCTCGTGGTTCCGATGGAGAGCCCACCATGACCGTCGCGGAACGCGCCGGTCGCCACCGCAGCAGCAACCGTGTCGTTCACCCCGCCGTACACGACGGCATCGGCAGGAAGGCCGAGATCGGCAGCCACAGCGGGCGACAGGTTGCCGACTGGTTCGTCGAACCCCCTCAGTGCAGGCAGGCGATCGGCATCGAGCGTGCTCATCTCCACCAGCAGAGGGTCGTACTCGGAGACACCCAGAGTGCGGTTGTCGCAGAGTTCGCTCATGAACATCGTGCCCTGGTTGGCTGCGATCTCACCGGTGAGGCGCATGTTCACGAAGTCCATCGACTCGAGCCATGTGGCGGTGCGGGCATGCACGTCAGGACGATCGCGCTGGAGGTGCAGCATGTGCGCCAGCGACAGGCCACCGCCCACAGGGGGGATGCCGTGGCGGTCCACCCAGGTCTCCATGGCGTCGTCGGTGGCCATCAGCAATTCGAAGCTGTGGTCCGTTCCGCGCTTGTCGGTCCACATCACCATGGGAGCGACCGGCTCGCCGGCTTCGTCGACCGGCACGATCGAGGAGTACTGACTACAGACCCCGATCGATCCCACATCGGACGCCACAGCCGCAGCGCCACTGGTGACCTCTCGAACGGCTGCGCTCACCGCTTTCCACGTGGCCGAAGCGTCCTGTTCCCCGATGTCGCCGTCGGTGTGACTGGAGAGTTGACGATGTGCCGTGGCGGACACTTGGCCATCTCCGTCGACAAGCACGACCTTGACGTTGGTGGTTCCGACGTCAATCCCCAGGGCCGCATCACCACTCATCTCTCAACCCGCCCGTTTCCAGCAGCTCCCGTGCCGCTACGTGGATGACTTGTGAACCCGGCGATCATACGCTCACGCCACACCTGACGGTCTGCTCGGCGGCGCAGGATCGTCCGTCGTCGGGCATCGAATCCGTCCGCGATGGTGTACGGGGACGTCACGATGTGCTCCGATGGTGGGATGTACCTCGGAATCGGCATATTCGCAATCGTGGCCGTCGTCGTGGTTGTGGCCTGGCTGATGACCACAGCCAAGCGACGCAACTACGAGAGCAACCTCGCTCCCGAGGACCAGCTCACCGACGAGCAGTTCCGAAAGATCGAGTACGGAGACGACGAACTGTGAGCCCGGCTGTCGGTTCGTTCTGAACGAACCTCAGGCACCCATTGCAGGGGCGTTCCAGGACTCGGTCAGCACTTCACGCAGGGCATCGAGGTCGAGCTTGTCCAACCGCGGCAGGTACAGACACGAAACACCGGTCTTGTGCGGACCGATACTGGACAGCTGCTTGGCGTACTTGTCCGTGCCGTCCATCAGGTAGACGGTCAGGTCCCGTTTTCGCGGTGAGAAGCCGATCTTGAAATAGGACCCGGACCGACCCGAGGCATAGGTGTAGTCGTAGTGGCCGAAGCCGACCATCGAATCGCCCCACATCGATGGGGTCTCCCCGGTCACGTCCCGGAGCAGCTTCAGCATCACCTTCGCGTCCTCGCGTCGGCCATCGTGGTCCACCGAATCGATGAACTTCTTCACGCTCTCGCGGGTCTTCTTGGTCTTCAGCTCTGCCATTGGCGAATGCTACGGCCCACGGATCGCCAACCGCTGACCCGCTGCATGGCCAACAAGAATCTCAGGCGGAAAGTGGCGCGAGGACCGTTCTGATCGGGGCCGTAGTTACCCTCGAACCGTGCATCAACCGCGTCCAACGAGCACCAACCCATTCGCCCGCGCCCACATGGTCCTGATCGCCACCGTGGTGGCGCTCGTGGCGGCGGCGTGCACCTCGAACGGTCAGATTCTTGCCACCGCCTCAAGTGAGGAAAGGCCGGGAACCGGCGGCGGGCCCGCCACAACGGCGGATGAGGAACTCGTGTGGAGTTCGTGTCTCGACGAAGTCGCAAGCGTTGCCGGGCTCGAGTGCGCCACGCTCGCAGTGCCCGTAGACCACGCCGAACCGGATGGGGACACTCTTGACCTCGAGATCGCCCGGGTACCGAGCACGGCATCGGCAGAGGACAGGATCGGATCGCTGTTGTTCAACCCCGGAGGCCCCGGCGGATCGGGCATCGAGTTCCTGGCGAACGCATCGGCGATCATGCCTGCCGAGCTCACGGACCGTTTCGACCTGGTCAGCTGGGATCCCCGCGGAGTCGGTGACTCCACGCCCGTGCGCTGCCTCACCGATGACGAGAAGGATGCCCAGATCGAAGGGGACCTGAGTCCGGACACCGATGAGGAGCTGGACCGTGCCATCGAGGACCAGGCGGAGTTCGTGGAGGGCTGTGAGACCAACCATCCGGATCTGATCGACAACATGTCGACGGCGGATGTGGCGGCCGACCTCGACCTGATACGTCAAGCCCTGGGAGACGACCAGCTCAACTACGTCGGCTTCAGCTATGGCACGGCCATCGGAGCCACCTACGCCACCCTCTTCCCGGACAAGGTCCGCGCGATGGTGCTCGACGGAGCGGTGTCCCCCACCGCAGATGACCTCCAGCTGTCCATCACTCAGGCCCAGGGTTTCGAACGCACGTACCTGAACTTCATCGAGTCCTGCGACTCCCAGCCGGAGTGCGCACTGTCCGGTGGCACAGCCTCAACGGTCGAGAAGGTTCGCGACCAACTGGATGCTGAACCGCTGGCGGTCGACACCGACAGCGGCACCAGGGAACTCACCCGCGACCTGTTCGACATCGGCCTTGCCACCGCCCTCTACGACACCACGGTGTGGGGTCCGACCGCCCGATCCATTGCGGAGATCTCAACGGGCACCGGCGGCGACTTCATGCTCTCGCTCGCCGATCGCCAGGTCGGTCGCAACCCGGACGGCACCTGGGACAACTCCACGGACGCCCAGGTGATGGTCAACTGCGCCGACTCGACCTACCGCCCGAGCCTCGAAGAAGCCCTCGAGGACGGTGAGACCCTCGTTGACGCGTCGCCCACGTTCGGTGAGACGTTCCGCACCGGAGCGCTGGGTTGTGTGAACTGGCCCCTCGCCGCGAACCCGGTGCCCGAGTGGACCGCAGCGGGTGCGCCACCCATCCTCGTTGTCGGCACCGTCGGCGATCCCGCCACTCCCTACGAGTGGGCTGAGCAGATGACCGCAGCGCTCGTCGGGTCGGTGCTTCTCACCTACGAGGGCGACGGACACACAGCGTTTCTGCGAGCAGGAGCCTGTGTGGACGACGCAGTTGTGGCCTACCTGGTCGACCTGGTGGTACCTCCGCCGGGGACGCGGTGCCCCGTGGAAGAAGGAGCGCAGGGTGAGTCGTCGTTCGCAGGGATTCGCTCACTGCTGATCGAAGAGCTGACCGCCGCGGGCATTCCCGAGGAAGCGGCCAGCTGCATCGTGGACGAGCTCGAGGCCGAACTCGGAACCTCGGGTCTGGACGAACTGATTCTCGGAGACAACCCGGAGGCTCTCACCGAGTCGGTGACGCGGGCGGCGCTCACATGTCAACAG
>JBPCTP010000351.1:0-2994 GCA_051011615.1 Microthrixaceae bacterium
GGGGTGTTGAGCGATCCGTTGCGCCATCACTGAAGAGGCTTGCCGCACGTTCACGTCCGAGAGGATCGCCTCGGCCGCGTCGGCGATGGCTCCGGAGTCAGCGGTCGGCGGCAGCCACGATCCGATCCCATGACCAGCAAGGACCTCTGCATTTCGATCCTGATCACGGCCCATCGGGAGGGCGAGGATCGGCACGCCATGTCGAGCCGCAGCGGCCATCGAACCATGACCGACATGACTGACCATCAACGCTGCATCCGGGAGGATCTGGTCGTGCGGCACGAACGAAACAGCGACCGCGTTGTTCGGCAGGTCGAGGCAAGTGGGGTCCATCGCGGGACCGCTCGTGACCATCACCCTCACATTTAGCTGGCCGAGAGCATCGACTACCCGCTGCACCACTGATCCTTGACCCATCGGTGTGGTGCTGAAGCCGACTACGACCAGCGGGTCATCGCCGGCAGGCAACTCGATGTCCACCGGCGACCATGCCGGCACGTGCGCACCGACGTAGTGCCGCTTCGGCCAGTTCCGCGCGTCGGGCGCATCGAGAACGTCGTAGGTCATTGCCAAGAACCAATCCGCATCGAGCAGCGTGTCACGAGTTGTCGAGACCGGCTCGAGCCCGACGCGACGACGGCGTTCGTTGTGTGCAGCAAGGTGGTTGCGATCGAGACGTTTCGCTCCCAGGCCTCCCCACGCCGCACCGACCAGAATGTGGCCGACCACGCCATACGGGATCCCCGTTCCTCGTGCCTCAACTTGCGCGTCATACAGAAACCCGTCGATCAGCAGGCGCTCTGGCCGAGCACGATCGATCGACGCCAACAACGCATCGTTGAACATTGGACCCATGAACCGGTTCGCGTAGATCCAGTCCGCCATCTCGGGTCCGGACTCGTCCCTCGGGCGCTCCGCCAATTGCACGACCTCACATGGGATCCCCGCATCCTTGAACTGAGCGGCTGAGTCGCTGTCGACCACAGCTCGCAGGCGATGTCCGGCAGCGATGATTGCCTCGCAAAGACCTAGCTGCGGAGGAACGCTCCCGCCACCGGTGGCTCCGAGCCAGAGAAAGTCCATGTGGATCTTCTAGCACCGCCTGAGTCGACGGCGTGGGTGTGAGCGGAGTCTGGCCGTAGCCGAGTCGCGGAGCGCGTCGGCTGGACCTTCAGGCCCGCTTCTTGACACCTTGTCGAACATATATTCGGAGTGGCCGTGAGGGACTTGAACCCCCGACCCCCTGCGCGTCATGGGGAATCGGTGCGCCCGTGCACGTCCGCTGGTGTTCGCTGACGTGTGCTGGCGTTGGCTCCCCGTTTGGCCCCCGCCAGGCGTCCCGCTCGCAACCAGGGGAGATCGGAGCGCTGTCGATGTCTCGGCGGTGCGGGCGTTCAGTTGCCGTAGCTGTCTGCGGTACGGGGGCTGACCGTCTTCTCGCCGGATTTGACGTCGTCCCAGAAGGGGGTTTGCCAGTCCTGCCAGTTCGGTGGGTCGAGTGGTGGGATGTCGGTGTCCCAGACGCTGACGTAGGCAGGGACTGGGTCGATGTCTCCAACGGCGGCCGATTGGTTGACCCATGGGCAGGAGCTGAGCACGACGTAGGCGTCCACCTCGGCGTAGAACTCGACGCCGGTCCCGTAGGGCACCGAGGGGCTGGGGAGGAGGTCGGGGACGAGGTTCATGTCGTCGTCGTGGAACCAGCCGTAGACCTGGAAGGTCTGGTAGTTGGCGTGGTTGGTGAACCGTTGGACGGTCGCTCGTCGCTCGGCTTCGTCGGTGATGGTGTGGACGGCCGGGATGCGGTGGAATCCTTGAGTGGCGTTGACGTGGCACGCGTTGTGGCCGGCGGAGAGGTGTGGGAACTGGGCTTCGTGCCAGGTGGGTGAGCAGTGCCAGCCCCAGAAGTGGCGGGCGTAGCCGGGTGGGGCGAAGTCGTCTGGGGTTTCGTCGGCGACCATTGTGGCCATGGGGCGCATGGCGTCGAGTGGCGACCAGACCCGGCTGTACTTCTGTACGTAGAGGTTGCCGCTGAGCGCCCATGACAGGGTCGGTTGTTGCATCATCTGCAGGTCGGGGGTGATCCACCACCAGTCGACGATCTGGGTGGTGTCGTGGCGTTGTTCGAGCCGGATGATCTGGCCGGCCTTCACGAGGAAGGCATCGCCGGTGTGGGGCTGGAGGATCTCTTCGTAGACGAGGGTTCGGTGGTCTCTGGCCTCGTTGATGCGGTCGTAATGCTCGGTGGGGAGTCGGAGTTGGGGTGAGTCGAGCAGTGCGCCCTTGAAGTCGGCGTTGCCGGCCATGGTGCCTCCAGGCCAAGTGGTCGCGAATAGGGAACGGTAGTTTGGCCGCAGCTGCTCCAAGGCGTCGGGACGTATCGTCCGTGACCGAGAAGTACGACGTCATCGCCGAGAAGGCCAAGCCGATCCCGGATCGAATGCCCCCACCCCGGGCGGCTACCGAACAACTTCGCCTGCCGAGCGCGCTGTGCGTACCGCGAGGCACGAGGTAGCGGCATCGGTGAGGTGGTCCTTGCGGGCAACTTTCGAACCACTCCTTGGTGGTGCCGCAACCACGCGCTGTGATGTGAGGCGGAGGCGGTTGGCTCCGACTTTCTACGCGATTAGTTGATGCGCCGGGACTTCAACGATCGGATGAGGTTGTCGATCATGGTGTCGAGCATCGTCGTATCGCTATGAAGCTGGCCGTCGACCGCTGTGAAGTCAAGGGTTTGAATGTCCTGCAGCGGCGTTGGCATCTCGCGATCGACCGCGGTCGCATCCCCGACGACGATCGGTACCAGCGCGGACTTGGCCCTCGGGTGTGCGCCCGCCAGCGTGAGTTCCTCACGAACGAACGCTGAACCCACCGAATCGCCGCTGAGAAGGGCAAGTACGTAGCCGTTCTCGAGAGCATCGGCCAGCGATGCCTGGAGCATTTCCCCCCACTCGTCGCCCCCCCTGATGTCCTCGATATCGAGGAACACTGAGA
>JBPCTP010000352.1:0-4390 GCA_051011615.1 Microthrixaceae bacterium
GGCGAATACTGCTCTACTCCGCCGAGAACCCCCCACGGATGCGTGGCATCGTGCTCATCGACGGTGTCTCGGGTGCGGTCCTGGAGTGGTTCGCAGAGGAAAACCCCGAGGACTGGGCGGACTTCGACCCCGCTGCGTCATCGCTATCCGGCGACTGACCCAGCTTCGCCCGCCAAGCAACCCCGGGTTGGGTGAATGGCCTGAGGTGCTTCACTTCTGGGGCCGGTCCGCTACAGTGCTAACTACAGCAAGCGCGCAGCGAGTGGCTTGTTTCCATGCCCAGGAGGGCACAGCACATGTTCGACGGCAAGTTCCGTACCCAGGTCGACGCAGCCATGAAACCTGTCGGTCGGGGGCTCTCCCGGGCCGGCATAACACCGGACGTGATCACCGCCACGGGCCTGCTCATGTCACTCGGAGCGGCAATCGCGATTGGCGCGGGTGCCCTATCCCTCGGATTGCTGCTGCTCATCCTCACCGGCATCCCGGACCTGCTCGATGGCGCGGTGGCGAAGGCATCGGGCCGTGCGAGTGTACGTGGCGCCTTTTTCGACTCGATGGCGGACCGCATCACCGATGCCATGTTGTTCACGGCCCTGGCCTTCTACTTCGTCACGGAGGGCTCGAGCCCGTGGCTGGTGGTGCTTCCGGTGGCCGGGTACGCGACTGCTTCGTGGGTTTCCTATGTGCGTGCCAAGGCCGATGCCCTCGGATTCGATGCCCATGTGGGCGTCGTCGAGCGCGCAGAGCGGATAATCATCCTCGCCGTCGGTCTTCTCTTCGGAGGAACGGTGTTGGTCGTGGCGCTGTGCCTGATCGTGGTCGCCAACCTCGTGACCTTCGCCCAGCGCTTCGCCAAGGTGTGGGGCCAGGCCACCGAAGCGACTCCTGCACTGTCGGACCGACGCCGTCGGCGCGCGGCCCGCTCAACAAGTTCTGCCGCGGAGCGACGCGCTGCTCGGGCCGAGCGTCGTCGTCGTTCCTCCGAGGCCCGCCGCCAACCTTGAGTCGGCCCGAGATCCCAGCGGCCCTCTGAGCGGTCCGGCAGGGAACAGGACACCCAATGGACATCCCCCTACCAGTGTTGCGCGCTGCGTCGGCCGCCATGTCGGTGACACCTGCGCCCCTGGCGTATCTGGCTTCGCGGGGCATTGCGGCCGCAGTGGCCGGGGTGTCCGGTGATGAACGCCGGATCGTCGCACGCAACCTGCGACGGGCAGGTGTGCCGATGCGCACGCGGCTCGAACGGCGGCTCCGGGTGCAGTCCGTGTTCGATTCATACGGCCGGTACTGGGTGGACACGCTGAGGTTGCCCCACCTCTCCGATGCAGAGGTGGCGGCGGGATTCGAAATTGACGGCTTCGAGCACGTCGAGAACGCCCTCGCCGAAGGCACAGCACCGATCCTTGCCCTCCCTCACCTGGGGGGCTGGGAATGGGCCGGCCGGTGGCTCGCATCAGTCATGGGCCACCCGGTTGCCGCCGTCGCGGAGGAGCTCGAACCCCGTGAGCTCTACGACTGGTTCGTGGAGGTCCGCGCACAACTCGGGCGGCACGGGATCGGACTGTACGATGGAGCAACGGCGGTGGCCGCCGCGCTCGCCGCAGGTGAGATCATGTGTCTGCTGTCCGATCGGGACATAACGGGTGGGGGCGTGGAGGTCGAGTTCTTCGGTGAGAAGACCACCCTGCCCGGTGGTCCGGCACTGATGGCATTGCGAAGTGGTTCTCCCCTGGTGCCGGCAGCTGTGTACTTCCGCGGCGACGGCTGCCACGCGGTCGTCGAGGAGCCACTCGACACCCGGCGCCTCGGACGCCTGCGAGAGGACGTGCAGCGGGTCACCCAGGACCTTGCGGTCGTGATGGAGAAGCAGATCCGGCGGGCACCTGGGCAATGGCACCTGCTCCAGCCGAATTGGCCGAGCGACTACGAAGCACTCGGGCGCACGCCGCCGGGCGAGGGTGCGTCGTCGTCGCCCCGCAGGGATGGATAGTCTCCCGCCGTGCGCATCGGACTGGTCTGCCCGTACAGCCTCACGATGCCCGGTGGAGTCCAGAACCAGGTGATGGCGATGGCGGCCTCGTTGCGCAGGCGGGGCCACGAGGCACAGGTGTTGGCCCCCTGTGACGGACCTCCGCCGCAGGCGTACGTGTCCCCACTGGGTGCGAGCGTTCGCCAGCCGAGCAACGGGTCCATCGCTCCGATCGCACCTGACCCCGCGGCGCAGTTCCGCACGATCGGCGCCCTCGCCGCGGAGGACTTCGACGTGTTGCACCTCCACGAGCCGGGTGTGCCGGGCCCATCGCTGACGGCGTTGTTCGTCAACCCGGCCCCGATCGTGGCGACTTTCCACGCAGCAGGCGAGCAACGTGCCTATGGCATCTTCGCACCGCTGGCTCGCCGAATGGGCACCCACATGGACGTCAAGGTGGCGGTTTCCCCCGACGCGCATGCCCTGGCCGCGCCGGCGGTCGGCGGGGACTGGGTGACGCTCTTCAACGGGATCGACCGCACCGCAGCGGATGTACCTGCCTGGCCGAAGCAGGGGCCGACGGTCTTCTTCCTCGGCCGCCACGAACCGCGCAAGGGTCTCGAAGTGTTATTGGAGGCCTTGGCGCACACCGAGACGGAGATGACCGTATGGATCGCGGGGGAGGGCGAAGCGACCCAGCAACTCCGCAGTCGGCACACCGACCCGCGAATCATCTGGCTCGGGCGAATCGACGACATCGAGCGGGATCGTCGCATGGTGGCCGCCGATGTGTTCTGTGCCCCCTCCCTGGGAGGGGAGTCCTTCGGCATCATCCTGCTCGAGGCGCTGGCCGCCGGCACTGCGGTGGTGGCAAGCGCAATCGGTGGCTACGAAAAGGTTGCGACCGCCCCGGCACCCGATGGGTCCGTTCCTGCCGCGCCGGCCGCAGTGCTGTTCCAACCGGGAAACGCCCCGGCCCTGGCGGCCTCGCTGGAGGAGGTCCTGGCAAACCACGGACTCGCCGACTCGCTGCGTGAGAGTGGACTGGAGCGAGCGGCTGCTTTCGACATGGAGTTGCTCGTGGACCGCTACGAAGAGCTCTATGCCCGAGCGGCCGGTTCCCGCGCGAGCTGATTCCGCAAGCCACGAGATTCCGGGGTCACCGAGGACAGGCGGTACGTTGTCGATTCACCCAATGTGTTCGATCCACCCAATGTGTTCGATCCACCGAACGTCGCCGATGCAGCCAAGCCTCCCATGAGTCAAACACCGGACTATCGCCTCCTCGCCGAATCAGCGCAGCGCCGCGCCCTGGTGGTCGGCACGCTGCTGGCGGTCGCGGCGGCTGTGTTGCTGGCGGTGTTGGTCCACATCGTGATCGGCGTGGTGGTCCTCATCCTGTTCGCCGCCGTGTGGGGCCTCTGGGTGCAGCGAGCCTTTGCCGGCGCGGAGGAGGAAGTCCTCGCCTCGTTGGGCGAACCTGTACCGGAGGGCGACCTGCCGGGACTGCGGAACGCGCTCGAGGGAGTCTCGCTGCTCACAGGCGTCGCTGAGCCGTCGATTCGTCTGATCGATGTGGAACGAGCAAACGCCATGGCAACGGCTTCAGCCGATGGCGCCACGGTGGTGGTGACGTCGGGGCTCATCGCGCAGGGCAGTGCCGTCGAGGCCGAGGTGCTCGCAGCAGAGTTGCTCTGCCGCATCCGCGACGGCTCAGCCCGATACGGGACCCTGCTCGCCGGCCTGCCGCCGATCATGCGCATGGCGTCGGGAATCTCCGAAGCTTCCTTCGCGGAGCTGCTGGGTGAGCAGTCGGCGCTGAGGGGTGACTTCGATGCGGTGACCGTCACGCGCTATCCGCCTGGGCTGATCGCCACATTCGAAAGGATGCAGGACACCGGTACCGAGTTGCCCGAGGCACCACCCGCCACGGCGGCACTCTGGATCGCTCCCGCGGTGAACCCTGGTCGGGGAGTGGACGAATCGATCGACCGCGTGGCCAACCAACCGATCGAATACCGCATCGCAGCACTGCGGGAACTCTGAGCAAGCCCGAACATGGATTCCGATCATGAGCGCGTAGCGGCGGACGACGACGCCCGTGGATCTGCATCGAGGCTTTCGAAGCCACCGATGATGGCAGGGGTCGCAGTGGCGACCCTGCTCGCGGGCGGTTGGATTGCCTGGGGTTCGGGCACCAAGGCGCGCCCGGCCGCAAAGGTGGGTGGAGCCACGACGTCGTCGACCATCCCTGAACCGACTGCTGCACCAGAGTCCGACGCATTGCCGACCGTGGCACCGCTGACCGGCCTGGCTGCCGAGCCGGGCGACGCTGTCAGGCTGCTGCGGCCGGCACTGATCGCCAAGATTGACGGTGCCGTCGAGGCGATGCCCCAGGCGGGGCTTGAGCGCGCGGAT
>JBPCTP010000353.1:0-8634 GCA_051011615.1 Microthrixaceae bacterium
TGGCCGGCTGAGGTGGCGTCCAGCCGGGAGGCAGCGAACTCAAGGCCGGGACTTGGCCTATCAAAGTAGGCCCACCACAGAAGTCCGGCGAAGGCTCCGGAGGCCAGTAGGGCCAGGATGGTCGCCCAGGGCAAACTGCCCTCCTTCTCCAGCGCCTTGACGACCGGGATACCAATGGCCACGATCACCTCGCCCAGGGCGATGATGATGATCAAGCCGTGGCGCTCAGCCATGTGGCCTACGCGCACGACCCATGCCTGTCGTCCGGCGAAGACCATGGTGACCACCACGGCGACGGCCACGGCCAGCCAGATCACGATTCGGGTGGTGCCCTCTGTGAAGGATCCGGCGACCAGTAGGGCGATCGCGGCCAGGTTCGGCCCGATCCAGCGGATCACTGCGTCGCGGTGTCCTGCATCCAACCCAGTGCCGAGTGACTGGATGCCGAATCCGATCACCATGATCACCGCGAGCGACACGGCGAACACGGTGCCGCTGTCGCCGAGGGCATCGGAGGTTGCCGCAGCCATGGACACGCTCGCGACTGTCGCTGCCAGGAACAGGAGCCTCACCGGGCGCCCGTTGCCGGAGACTGCGTTGGCCGCCCAAGTGAGCTGTTGCCAAGGCAGCCAGAGAAGCGTGAAGACGAGGGCTGCCTCGCCGACGGTCCCCCAGCTCGGGTCGTGGATCAGCACCGAAACGATCTGGGAGAACGCGAACACGTAGGCCAGATCGAAGAAAAGTTCCACCGGATCCGCTGTGAAGTCCTCGGTCAGTTCGGGAAGAACTACGCCCTTCATGGTCGCAATCTAGACGTGATATCCAGCCTCGTCGGCCCGGGAGGGACCCGCAGCGGTGACATACTGCCGTCGTTGCGTTCCACGCCAACAGTCACCGACGACCCCGCATGAAAGCAGCTCACCGATGACACGTCCGGCCAAGCTCAAGCGCAAGGTCTACGAGAAGGAACTGGCACGGCTCGAGATCGAGCTGGTGAAGCTGCAGGAGTGGATCAAGGCCGAGGGCCTCCGTGTCGCAGTGGTCTTCGAAGGGCGCGACTCCGCGGGCAAGGGTGGAACCATAAAGAGGATCACGAACCGAACGAGCCCGCGAGTGATCCGCACGGTGGCGTTGCCGACACCCACCGAGCGTGAGAAGACGGAGTTCTACCTGCAGCGCTACATCGCCCATCTACCCGCCGCGGGAGAGATGGTGCTCTTTGACCGGAGTTGGTACAACCGTCTCGGCGTCGAGAGGGTGATGGGATTCTGCAGCGACGAGGAGTACGAGCGTTTCCTCGACATATGTCCAGGTTTCGAGCGGGCTCTTGTCGACGACGGGATCATCCTCATCAAGTATTGGTTGCACATCGAGGACGAGGAGCAGGAGCGGCGGTTCCGCAGCCGCATCAACGATCCCCGCAAGGTCTGGAAGCTGTCGCCGATGGACCTTGCGTCATGGGACAAGTGGGTCGACTACTCCCGGGCCCGTGACAACATGCTGCTGCACACCGATACCGAATGGGCGCCTTGGCACATAGTGGATGCGAACGTGAAGCGAAATGCGCGCCTGAACGTCATACGACACCTGCTGGCGCAGATTCCCTACGGGGACTTGACGCGACCAGCCGTCGAGCTCCCCGAACGACCACCGAAGGGTGACTACGAGCTGGCGGACGGCATCGACCTGAAGGTAATCCCCGACCACTACGGCTGAGGGGAGCCCCGGCTGTCAACGCGCCGTCGGCGACGGGGATTCGAAGCTGCGATGCCTCGACGGGGCTGGGGGCCACTCCTCAAGTCCGGTGGCGCCGGAGCGCCTTGTCGATCTCCACGACGATCGACGAGACGAGCGACAGCCCGATGACGGCGAGCCACTGCATTCCTGTCAGCGATGTCGTGTCCAACCACCGCTGGAGCGGTTCCAGTTCCACGGCCATCCAGGTCAGGGCTGTCGCCACGGCCAACCAGCCCGTGTAGGGCCAGAAGGGGCCGACCCAAACAGGCACCGTGTCGCGTCGCTGAGACAGTGCCAGGGCCACCCCTACGAGTGCGGTGACACCGAACGCCATCGTCATGGCGATCGATGGCGCGTCGACACGCGGTTCGTCCGGACCCCACACGAGTGGCACCAGGGCTGCGAGAGCGGTGACGAGCCCGATGATGAACCAGCGCACTCCCGTGGTGCGATTGAAGATCAGCTTGTCGGGGTCTCGGGGCTTTCGTTCCATCAGGTGCGGATCGGCGACGTCGGTGAGAATCGCGAGCACGGTGAATATCGATATCAACAGCGACACGTACAGCAGCATCCCCGGGGTGAGAGCAACACCACTGTTGATGTCGAAAGCGGTTGCAATGAGCATCAGCAACAGCACACCGAAAAGGCCGGTGAGGGCGTAGCGAAGGTACGTGGACACCTTGTCGTAGATGTCGCGACCCAGCTCGACCGCGTGCACGAGGGTCGAGAAGTGATCGTCGGTGAGGATCATGCGTGATGCCTGTTTGGTCACCTCGCTGCCGCTTCCCATGGCAACCCCGATGTCGGCCTTCTTGAGCGCTGCCGCATCGTTGACAGCGTCCCCGGTCATGGCGACGATCTGACCAGATGCCTGCATTCGGGCCACGAGCCGCATCTTGTCCTCAGGAGCAACGCGGCCGAAGACGTGCAGATGTGGCAGTGCCTCGTCGAGCTCGGCGTCGGTCATCTTCTGAAACTCCGGGCCCGTCGTCACTCCTTCATCGAGTCCGAGGTCCTCTGCGATTGCCTTGGCCGTGATGGCGTGGTCGCCGGTGATCATCCGGACCTCGATGCCTGCGTTCGAAGCGATGCCGATGGCCTCCTTGGCCGAAGGCCGAAGTGGGTCGATGATGCCGACCAATGAGATGAAGACCAGTTCGTCCACTAGGCCCATCGGATCGGCGTTGGCGTCGAAGCTGTCGTCGGAGAACACCCGTCCCGCGAAGGAAAGCACTCGCAGCCCCTTCTCGGACAACTCCTGGTTCGCCTCGAGGATCCGCTCGCGTACCTGGTCCACCGGAACGATCTCATCGCCCCAGTAGGCCTGCGTACAGCGGTCGAGTACGACATCCGGTGCACCCTTCACCAGCTCCACCACGGCGTCCGGTTCCGGGTCGTTCTCGAGGGGGTTGTCATGGAAGGTCGCCATGAACTTGTAGGCGGAATCGAACGGGACCTCCGCCAGCCGCGGGTGCTCGCGCCGGGTGATCTCTGCATCTACTCCGGCTTTCGCAGCGAGCACCACCAGGGCCGCTTCGGTCGGGTCGCCGATCACGGTGCCGTCGTCAGCCACCGTTGCGTCGCTGCAAAGGCAAAGCCCGAGCCCGAGCATCTTGAAGTCGCGTGTCTCGTCACCCGCCGAACTGAGGGTCGCGCCGGTCTTGTCGTAGCCCCCACCTTCGATCCGGTACCAGTGACCGTCCGCGAACATGCGCGTGGCGGTCATCTGGTTGAGCGTGAGCGTGCCGGTCTTGTCGCTGTTGATTGCGCTCGTCGCGCCAAGGGTCTCCACATCGGTGAGGTTCTTCACCACGGCCCGGGCCTCGGCAAGCCGTTGGGCGCCGGAGGACAACATGAGCTGCACGAAGGTCGGCATTCCGCTCGGGATCGCCGAGATCGCCACGACGATCGCGAGCAGGACGAGGTCTTCGAGGGCCATGCCGCGGGCAAGGCCTACAACCACGATCACGGCAACAGCTGACCAGGCGACGACACCGATCCACTTGGTGAGATTGGCCAGTTCCTGTTGCAGGGGGGACTTGGAGACCTCGACCTCGGAGAGCATTCCAGCGATGCGTCCCATCTCGGTGCCGCCGCCGGTCGAGGTCACGACCATCGTGGCGGTTCCACGTGTGACGGCCGTGTTCTGGAATGCCATGTTGGTGCGGTCCCCCAGGCCGACGTCGCCTTCGAGGTGATCGGTTTCCTTGGCCACGGGAGCGCTCTCGCCCGTCAGTGCGGCTTCCTGCACCTCCAATGTGGCGGCTGTGATGATGCGGCCGTCGGCGGGAATCAGATCCCCGGCTTCGACATTCACGATGTCGCCGGGCACGAGGTCCACGGCCGGTATCTCCACGAGGGACCCTCCGCGCAACACGCGGGCGTTGGGTACCTGGAGGTCCTGAAGAGCAGTGACCGTTGCCTTGGCCTTCATCTCCTGGTTGGCGGACATGACCACGTTGAACACCACGAGGAAGGCCACGAGGATTCCCGTGGAGAGCTGCCCGATGAGCAGGCTCGCGATGGCCACCGCCAGCAGCATCAGGTTCATGGGGTCGCGCAGTGCGACGAGCGCGACCTCCCAGTAGCGGGGTGGAGGTTGCTTGGGGATCTCGTTGCGGCCGTACTGGGAGAGGCGCACCGCAGCCTCCTGTTTGGACAGACCCTCCAACGGGTCGACGTCCATCGCCTCTGTGACCATGTCGGCCGTCATTGCGTACCAGGTCCGGTCGCTTGCCTCTGGGGGTGCCCCCGGATTCGTGTCAGTAGTCAAATCTGCTCCGCAGTCTTGTGGGTGCTTGATTCTTGCACTGGTTGGGCCTCAACTGCGGAGCGACCCGGAGCACCCCACAGGAGCGGTCGAATAGCCTCGCTGTTGTGCGGATCAGTTTCGGTACCGATGAGATCACCCCGGCAACCGAGGGGCTTGTTGCCTGGCTTCGCGACGAGGGCCACGAGGTCGACGTGCTCGAAGGCACCCCCGAGTGGCCCGAGGTCGGTCGGCGGGTCGGAGAGACCGTGGCGTCGGGAGACGCCGAACTCGGGGCGGTTTGCTGTTGGACCGGCACCGGCGTCTCCATGGCGGCCAACAAGGTTCCCGGAGTTCGCGCAGCGCTGTGCACCGATGCCGAGACCGCTCGCGGCGCGCGCAGGTGGAACGACGCCAACGTGCTCGCGATCGGCCTGCGGCTGGCTTCCGCAACGGTCGCGGTCGAGATGGCCGAGGCGTTCCTTGCCACCGACGCGAGCGAGGCCGAGGCCGCGACCATCGCCCGAATGGAGCCGACCTAGTGCTGCCCAACTCGCCGAACCAAGCGGTCTCGGCCCCGGATTCCCGGCCCCGTGCTGCCCGGAACGACGGAGCTAGCTGCTCCACCGTTGCGCGGCCGCTTGCCAATCCAGCGGGAGGGTGACGGGATCTCCGCCGTCCCAGGCATCGCGCGGGAGCTGCCACATCACTTCGAACTCGATGCCGTCCGGATCCTTCGCGTACAACGACAGGCTGGTTCCGTGGTCGGATTCACCGGCAAGGGCGCCGAGGTTCGACAAATGCTTGCGGGCGTTGACCAGGTCGTCGAAGGACTCGACCTCGAAGGCCAGGTGGAACAGACCAACCGAGCCCGGTGGTGGCGCTGGGCTGGTGGCCGCGAACAGGCCCAGGTCGTGGTGGTTGCCTGAATCGGGCAGGCGCAGGAACACAACGCCCGGCATCCTGCCGGCCTCCACCATGCCCAAGGCTTCCGCCCAGAACTGATGCGAACGTTCCACATCGCTCACCTGCAATACGGCGTGGTTCATTCTTCGAACCGTCACGGTGGACTCAACCGTCCTGTTCCGCCCAGTAGGGGTCGCGCAGCTTGCGCTTGAACAGCTTGCCGGAGGGGTCGCGGGGCATCTCGGCGATGAAGTCGATGCTGCGTGGATGCTTGAACTTGGCAAGCGATTCGCCGAGCGCGGCCATGATCTCGTCACGCAGCGCCTGCTCCCCAGCGTCCTCTCCGAGTACCGAGTGATCAGCCGGCTGCACGACCGCCTTGATCTCCTGGCCCCAGTCCTCATGTGGGATCCCGAACACGGCGGCATCGCTGACTTCCGGAACCATCATCAGCGCAGCTTCGATCTCGGCGGGGTAGATGTTCACACCGCCCGAGAGGATCAGGTCGCTTCTGCGGTCCTTGAGGAACAGGTAACCATCGTCATCGAGGTACCCCCAATCACCGACGGTGAAGAAGCCGTCCACGCGGTTGGACTCGGTCTTGTCCTTGTCTCCCTTGTACTCGAAGTCCGCCATGGCGAGGCTCATGTAGACGGTGCCTTCCTCGTTGGCCGGTAGCTGTTCGCCCGCATCGTCGAGGATTCGGACCTCGGCCCTGGGCCACGGAAGGCCAACAGACCCCGGCTTCTCGAGCCACTCCGATGCAGAGATGCTCGTGCCACCCCCTTCGGTGGCCGCGTAGTACTCCCAGATGGCATCGCCCCACCAGTCGATCATCTGGCGCTTCACATCAGGCGGGCACGGCGCGGCGGCGTGCACCATCGCCCGCAACGTCGACACGTCGTAGTTGCCACGGTCCTCCCGGGCAATGGCACCCAGGATGCGGTGGAACTGCGTCGGCACCATGTGTGACCACGTGACGCAGTGCTCGTCGACGAGCTCCATGAAACGCACAGAGTCCCAGCGGTCCATCAGTACCGCTGTGTGACCGAGGTGCAGCGCGCTGCCGAACCACATCAACGGGGCCGTGTGATAGAGCGGCGAGCCACAGATGTGCACGTTGCCGTCCTCGGCGACGATTCCGAACATGGCCTGCAATCCGGTCATCAGCTCAGCCATGTCACTGGGATCGATCTCGGCCACGGCCCGCCTCACACCCTTGGGGCGCCCCGTGGTGCCCGAGGTGTAGTGGGTGGCCTGCCCGGCGTTGCGGCCATCCGGAGCGGTCGTCGGCTGGCCGTCGCTCAGCTCGCCCCAACCATGGAAGCCCTCGATGTCGCCAACGGCGAACCACTTGTCATCAGCGAGTGAGGATTCCTTGCGGGCGACCTCCACCGCGTCGGCGAAGCGTTCATGCACCACTGCCGCCAACGCCTCGGAGTCGTCGACGATGTAGGCGATCTCGGGTCCGACCAGGTGGTGGTTGATGGGTGTGATCCGAAAACCTGCCTGCATCGCGGCGAAGTACAGCTCCACCATCGGCAGGTCGTTGGGTTGGACGACGGCCAGCGAGTCACCGGCCTGCATCCCCTGGGCGCGAAGCCCGTGGACCAGGGCATTGGAGCGGGCGAGTAGCTCCCCGCGGGTCACCCGGCGGCCGTCGTCCATCACCAACGCGACTTCGTCGGGCTCGCGTTCGGCCAGTCGCCAGAATCCGTAGTCACCCATTTCTGAACCCCCGGTTCGCCGGCTGCTCCGATGCAGCGACCTTCGCTGTCGCCGACGATACCGTCCACGCAGTGAGCACGGACGACCGGACCCCACCTGTGGCTGTTGTTGACGGCGAACCAACGATCCTGCGCCAGAGGGCGACCTGGGTGATGCTGGCCTCAGTTGTCGCGCTGGTGGTGCTGTGGATGGTGTTCATCCAGTTGGAGTGGGGCCAGCGGCTCGATGACCTGGCGATCGAGTCCCGGACGGTCGAATCGCCGGCCGCCATCTCCCAGAACTCCACGGCGCTGAACCTGGTCACCAACGCTTCATTGGCGCTGGGGTGCATCGTGTTCCTCGTCGTCGGGTTCGTCAGGCGTCGCCCACTGCTCGGTCTTGCGGCGGTCTGTTCGGTCGGCGCCGCAACGGTGACCACAGAGATCTTGAAGCGAATCGTCATCGATCGTCCCATCCGCTTCGTCGAGGCCCCGGACCTGGTGGACAACACCTTCCCATCGGGGCACGCCACGATCTCGACCGCCCTGGCGCTCGCTGCGCTGATGGTCACGCCGGTGCGCTGGCGCGCCCACGTCGCAGTCGTTGGTGCCCTCTGGGTCACGTTTCAGTGCACGGGAGTCGTTTCTGCGGGCTGGCACCGCCCGAGTGACGCCCTGGCTGGTCTTGCCGTGGCCCTTGGTTGGGCGGCCTTCGCCGTGCTCATGCTTGCACTGCTGCGTCGCGTGGAACGAGCCGACACCGAAGGTAACGACGAGCGCGGAGCGCATTGGATCCTCCTGGTTCTGGCCTTCGTGTTGGTAGCGCTCGTGCTTTCCGTGGTAATCGCAGGTGACAGCCCCTGGAGCTGGGGTGGCATCGACTTCTTGATTGCATCAGCGGTGATCGACATCGCGGGCGTCGCCGTGGTGGTGGTGATGCTTGCGCTGTTGCGAGGCTGCTCCTTGGGGCGGCGCGTCGGTGGCCACGGCTCCGCCGGGTCGGCGAATTCTGCGCCGACAATCGGTTGATCCGCCGAATTCGCCCGGAATCCCGGTAGAACGGGAGAGCGCATTGGTGCGAATCGGCGCCACTTGGAACCAGCAATCCCTCCGGACGACCCAAGGAGTCCGCATGACACGCAAGATTCGCCTGCTCGTTGTCAGCCTTGCAGCCCTGGCTCTCGTCGGCGCTGCCTGTGGAAGCGACGACAGTTCTGAGGGCAACAACGCGTAGTTCGCTGAGCCTCAGCGGCCGAGTACCCGGTCCAGTGCGGCCGGCACATCGGACGGTCCGGCGAGGGTGCTCCATCGCGCCCCGAGTGCATCCGCGAGCGCCTCTGCGTCGGCGGTGTCGCCCTCGGGTGCCAGCACCACGAGTTCATCGATGCCGGCGGCGTGGGGGAGTGGGTCGCCCCCCGTTGTAGCCCTGCAGTCGGACATCAGCACTGCGATCCGGCGGCCCGCGGTTGAGCGGCCCAGCTGACGGGCAGCGGTTCGCAGGGCCAGGCCGACATCGGTGATGCCGAATCCGCGCAG
>JBPCTP010000354.1:0-2606 GCA_051011615.1 Microthrixaceae bacterium
GCCGACCTTGGCGCCGACGTGGTCAAGGTCGAGGCCCCGGGAGCCGGCGACTACATGCGCGCGATGCCGCCGGCCAAGGGCGAGATGAGCGGAGGTTTTTGGGCGGTCAATCGGGGCAAGCGGTCGATCGTGCTCGACCTCAAGGATGACGCCGACCGGGCCACATTCATCAGCCTCGCACGCAGCGCGGATGTGGTGGTCGAGAACTCCCGGGCCGGGGTGATGGACCGCCTGGGTGTCGGATACGAGCGGCTTGCCGAGGAGAATCCAGCACTCGTGTACCTCGCCATACGGGGGTTCGGCGACCCACGAACCGGCGAGAGCCCATATGTGGACTGGCCCGCCTACGACATAGTTGCCCAGTCCATGGGTGGGATCGTTGCGATCACCGGCGCGGATGCCCAGTCGCCCACCAAGTGTGGGCCCAGCGTGGGCGACATCTTCACCGGGGCGCTCGGCGCAGTCGGTCTACTCGCTGCGGTCATGTCGGCCCGCGAGTCCGGTCAGGGTCAGTTCGTCGACGTCGCCATGTACGACGCGGTGCTCAGTCTCTGTGAAGGGGCTGCATACATCTACTCCTACCTGGGTCACGTCAGCGGCCCTGCGGGCAATGGTCACCCGCTCATCGCCCCCTTCGACGTGTTCCCCACAACCGATGGGCACTGCGCGTTCGGCTCGCCGTCGGACGCCGTGTTCGCTGAGCTGTGCCGGCTGATGGACCGGCCGGATCTGGCAGTCGATGAGCGCTTCGCCGGCTTCCTCGACCGACTCACGAACAGGCCCGCTCTCAACGAGGAACTCATCGCGTGGACGCGCCGGCGTTCAACAGCCGAGATCGTCGACCTGCTCGGTGGTGTGGTGCCGGTCGGGCCGGTGAACGACATGGCTGACATCTACGCCGATCCGCACGTGCGCGTTCGCGAAATGCTGGTGGAGGTCGACCAGCCCGATGGCAGCAGGCCGGTCACCCTCGCCGGTCAACCGATCAAGATGACCTCGACGCCCACCGGAGTGAGAGCCAGGCCACCGCGTCTGGGCGAACACACCGACGCCATCCTCGATGAGGCAGGGCTGTCATGAGCTCAGCTTCCGAAGGCGAAGAGGGCGTTCACGTGACAACGAGCGGGCCTGTCGCAACGATCTGGTTGAACCGCCCCGCCAAGCGAAACGCGATGACCCTCGCGATGTGGTCGGAGCTCTCGCAGCACGCCAAGGCGCTCGGAGATGATCCCCTGGTGAGGGTCGTCGTCGTCCGGGGCAAGGGCGAGCACTTCTGCTCCGGCGCTGACATCAGCGGCCTCGGTGAAGTGTCGCCCGAGGAGTACCGCGAAGCGAACCTGAGTGCGGAGTCGGCGCTGGCCGAGTTGCCGAAACCGACGGTGGCCTTCATCGCCGGTTCCTGCGTGGGAGGTGGCGCAGAGATTGCCGTCGCATGCGACCTTCGAATCGCCGAGGTTGGCGCGCGTTTCGGGGTGACCCCTGCTCGCCTGGGGATCGTCTACCCGCCACCGGCGGTCGAGCGGCTTGTGAAGTTGGTCGGTCCCTCGACAACGAAACACTTGCTGTATTCGGCTGAATTGATCGACGCCGAAAGGGCATTGCGAACGGGCCTCGTGGACGAGATACATGAACCCGCTGACGCTGAACGAAGGCTGGACGAACTGGTCTCGCTCCTCGGTGAGAAACGCTCCCTGCTGACCCAGATGGCGGCCAAGGAGATGGTGGATGCCGTATCCGAGCACGGCTCGATCGAAAAGGTGATCGGCGATCGATGGTCTGCGGAGATGGAGGCCAGCGGCGACCCCGTCGAGGGAGTGGTGGCGTTCATCAAGCGACGCGACCCGCGTTTCGGCTGGGATGGTCCGGAGAACCGCACATGATTGTCGAGTCCGTCTCGGCATCGAGCCGGTAGCTTGCCGCGATGACCCAGGGCCCTGCTCCGGACGATGTCCCCGCGATTGAAGACTGGAACCGTCTGCTCGACGACCGCGTCGCAGTGGTCACCGGCGGTGCCGCCGGCATCGGTGCCGCAACCGCAGAACTGTTCGCAAGGCACGGGGCGACCGTTGAGATAGCCGACATTGACGAAGCAGCCTCGGAGGAAGTCGTCGGGCGAATAGGCGACAGCGGCGGTACCGCGTCGAGTCACCTCGTCGATGTTCGCGAGTCGGAGGCAGTCGAATCGTTCGCAAGTCGAGTGGTGGAAGAGCGCGGCCGCGTCGATGTGTTGGTGAACAACGTGGGGGACTACCGACCGATGGTGCCGTTCCGTTCCTCCGACGAGGACTCGTGGTTCGAGATGTACCGGGTGAACCTCCAACATGTCTTCGCAGTGACCAATGCGTTCCTCGAGCCGATGATCAGCAACGGGGGTGGCTCGGTAGTCGTGGTCCACTCCGTCGAGGCGATGCGGGGCTTTCCGGCTGATCCCATCTATGGGGCGATGAAGGCGGCGGCCGCCAAGTTCACCACCGACCTGGCCGTGTCGGTGGGCCGCCACGGCATACGCGTGAACGGGATAGGGCCGGACCTGACCCAGAGCGAGCAGGTCGACTACATCTCGGGTTATGAGGAACACGAGCACCTCTGGCCGTCCTGGGCACCGG
>JBPCTP010000355.1:0-8916 GCA_051011615.1 Microthrixaceae bacterium
GCATCAACCTGCGTTGGCGATTCAAGCCACGCCACCCTGCTGTGAAGAAGCTGCTGAGGCTCTCCGGGTGGACCGTCGGGTTTGCGGCTGCCAACCAGGTGGCATTGCTGCTGGTGCTGACGATCGCCCGGGGCTCGGGTGAAGGCGCCGTTTCCGCCTACCAGTACGCCTTCATCTTCTTCCAGCTCCCCTACGGGTTGATCGCAGTGTCGATCATGACCGTGATCCTTCCGGACCTGTCCGAGGCAGCAAGCTCCCACAACGTGATCGCCTTCAGAGAACGCTTCCGCGAAGGGCTTGCAGTGCTGCTCACGTTGCTCCTGCCCGCAGCCGGCGCCTACTTCTTCATCGGCGAGGCGCTGGTGGAGCTGTTGTTGCAACGTGGCTCGTTCACCGCCCAGGACACCCAGGACACCTCGCGCATGCTCATCGGCTTCTCGCTGGGTCTGCCGGCCTTCGCCGTCTTCCTCTATTGCATTCGTGCGTTCCACGCACGCCGCAACACGCGCACACCGTTCTGGCTCAACCTGTTCGAGAACACCTTGAACGTGGCGCTCGTCATCCCGTTCGTGGCGGTGATCGGCCAGGTGGGGCTGTCGCTTGCGTATTCCGCCGCCTACTTCGTGGCAGCCATCGTCGCAGTGGTGGTACTCAACCGCCATGTGCGTTCCACCCTCACCCTGCGCGGCTTGGGCGTGTTCTTCAAGGGATTCGTCGTTGCGGTTCTCGTCGTGGTGGCGGTCGGGGCCGCCGGCTACGGGGTGCGCAACAGCGATTCCGCCGGCGCTGTCGCCGAGATACTGGTCACTCTGGCTGTGGGCATCCCGGTGTTCGCCATTGCCACGTTCGTCCTGCGACCCCACGGCTTCGAGGACTCGATCGACACGCTCCGCCGCGGCTTGCGCGGTCGGTGGTCCCGTCTCCGACGATAGGATCGCCATCATGTGGAAGTCGATCAAGAAGTGGTGGAAGTACATGGGCGCGAAGGTGTCGTCCACGTTCAACGAGAAGGCGGATCCGAAGATCCAGCTCGAGCAGGCGATCACGGAGGCCCGAGAGCAGCACCGTCGACTCAAGGAACAGGCCGCGAACGTCATCGCGAACCAGAAGCAGAGCGAGATGCGCCTCAACGGCGCGCTGGAGGAGCTCGAGAAGCTGAACCGCAACGCCAGCCAGGCCGTTCTGATGGCCGAGGAGGCCGCCAAGTCCGGTGACGAGGCGAAGATGGCGGAGTTCACGAATGCCGCAGAGGCCTTCGCGAACCAGCTCATCGCCAAGGAACGAGAGGTCGAGAACCTCAAGAACATGTCCCTTCAGGCAACCGAGGCTGCGGAGAAGGCCAAGGGTGCGGTGCAACAGAACTCGCGGCTGCTGCAACAGAAGCTGGCGGAGAAGCAGCACCTGCTGAGCCAGCTCGACCAGGCGAAGATGGCCGAGCAGATGAACACCGCCATGGACTCTCTCACCGAGGAGGTCGGTGCGGATGTGCCGACGCTCTCGGAGGTGCAGGAGAAGATCGAGTCCCGCTACGCCAAGGCGATGGGGGCGACGGAGCTTCGCGACATGTCGGTCGAGTCCAAGATGCTCGAGGTCGAGCAGGCCTCGATGCACACCGAGGCCCAGGCCCGCCTGTCGGAGATCCGTTCCAAGTTGGGCCTGGAAGCTGCCGAGGCCGCTGCACCAGCCGATGGCGACACCGCCACGGGCGAAGCTGCGGGTGGCACCGCGTAGCCCAGCCGGAGCTACACGAGTACGACGAGGTCGTCGCGGTGGATGAGTTCGTCCACTCCGCTGTCCCGCGAGTGGCGCCCGGCCGAGGCTGACGCGCCGTGGGCATCCGCACGGATGATGCCCTTGGCGATCACATCTCCTGCGCCGTTGACGACTTCAACAGCGTCATAGGCGTCGAAACTACCGGCCACGCCGACCACGCCTGCGGGAAGCAAGGACTTTCCACCGTCGGTTAGCGCAGTCACGGCGCCGTCGTCCACCGTGAGCCGACCTTCAGCGGGCAGGGCAAAGGCGATCCAGAGTTTGCGGGCACCCAGGTGGCGGTCATGCGCCTGCACCCAGGTGCCCACGCCCGGGCGTCCCTCGACGCCGTGCTGGAGCACGTCGGGACGTCCTGCGTGGGCGATCAGGCACCGAACACCTGACCAGGAGGCCATCTTGGCGGCCGCCAGCTTGGACGCCATGCCCCCGCTGCCACGATCAGTTCCGGCACCTGCGCCTACACGTTCGAGCTCGCGGTCGATCTCCACGATCTCCTCGACCAGGCTCGCCTCGGCGCTGAGGCGCGGGTCTGCGTCCATCAGCCCTGGTGTGTCCGTGAGCAACACGAGCAGTTCCGCCCCCACCAGTTGGGCCACGAGAGCTGCGATCCGGTCATTGTCGCCGAATCGGATCTCGTCGTCCGCGATCGCGTCGTTCTCGTTCACCACCGGAACGACCCCGAGTTGGCGAAGGCGATCGAGAGTGGAGCGGGCCTGGAGGTACTGGGCGCGATGGCCGAAGTCGAGAGGTGCCAGGAGAACCTGACCCGCAGTGAGACCGTGAGTGCCGAGTGCCCGGTTCCATTCCGCGAGGAGGTGTGCCTGGCCGACGGCGGAGACCGCCTGGAGGGTGCGCGTGTCGACGGGGCGTCTCTCGAATCCCAGAGCAGGCAGGCCCGCAGCGATGGCACCGGATGACACGAGGGTCACGTCGTGGCCGGCGGCGCGCACAGCGGCCACTTCGGCTGCCACGGCGTCCACCGCGGTCGAGTCGATGCGACCGAGGTCGTCGGTGAGACTGGAGGTGCCGACCTTCGCCACGAGATTCATGTCATGACCCAGCCTCGTAGTCGAACGCGAAGTCGCCGATGACCACCGTGTCACCGTCGCGGACACCGGCGCGTTGGAGGGCGCCTTCGAGACCCAGACTCGCCAGTCGCTTACGGGCCTCCTCGAGAGCGTCTTCGTTGGTGAGATCGGACAACGCCACAGCTCGCCGCGCCTCGCGGCCGTTCACCTCGAGCGTGCCGTCGGGCCACCTGGTCACCTCGATCCCCTCGGGTGCGGGCCTGAGGGTCACGAATCCCTCCTCCGCGGGCACCTCGTCGCGCGCTGATTCCACCAACTGCCGAAGACGCCCAACCAGTTCTGCGGTGCCCTCCCCCGTCACGGCGGACAGCTTCGGTGCCTCGGGCGCCGCCGCATCCAACGCGGCCACCGAGTCGGGTGTCGACATGTCCGACCGTGAGCCCACGACGAGGCGGGGGCGATCGAGCAGCTCGGGGCGATAGTCGCCCAGTTCGCGCAACAGCACGTCGAGCTGCGTGGCCGGATCGGTCTCCGCGAACTCAGCGAGGTCGAGCATCACCACCAGCGCCCTGGCGCGCTCGATGTGGCGAAGGAACTGGTGGCCGAGCCCCCGGCCGAGGGCTGCACCCTCGATGAGGCCCGGTATGTCCGCCATGACCATCTCGAATCCGTCGTCGGTGCGAATCACACCGAGGTTCGGCACGAGCGTCGTGAACGGGTAGTCGGCGATCTTCGGCTTCGCAGCCGAGAGCCTGGAGATGAGCGTGGACTTGCCGACGTTGGGGAACCCCACCAGGGCGACATCCGCCATCAGCTTCAGTTCGAGGACCAGCCATTGCTCCTGGCCCTTCTCACCCTGTTCGGCAAAGGCCGGAGCGCGCCGGGAGTTGGACAGGAAACGAGCGTTTCCCTTGCCACCCCGTCCCCCTTCGGCTGCCAACCACCGGTCGCCCTCGTTGGTCAGGTCAGCCAGCGCGAGGCCCTCCTGCGTTCGCACGTGAGTGCCCACGGGCACCAACACCTCGAGGTCCTCGCCCGAGTGGCCATGGCGTTTCTTGCCCGAGCCGTGCGCACCGGAGGTGGCGGCGCGATGCGGATGGTCCTTGAACGCCACCAGTGACGCCGTGTTGCGGTCCGCCACCAACCAGACGTCGCCACCGTTTCCGCCGTCCCCACCGTCGGGCCCGCCCATGGGCGTATGCGCCTCGCGGCGGAACGACACACAGCCCGCGCCGCCGTCACCCCCACGCACGTTCAGGCCAGCTTCGTCGACGAACTCGGACACGCGCACAGGATAGGGCTGCATGGGTGTCACAACCGTTGCCTATCCTCGAACTCGTGGAGCCTGCGGAATCCCCTGGACACAGCACCGACCGTGCCCGCCGTTGGGCTGCGACGATGCACGGCGAGCTCGGTACGGGCATCCGCCACGCCCATTCCGGCGGTGCAAACAAGCTGGGGGCGCTCCCGCAGCCTTCCGCAGGCCGTTTGGCTCGTGAGGAATGGGAGGACGAGGCGCTGGCACCCGGTGCCACCAGGGCACGTGGAGCCGGCGACCGCGCAGTGTCCGAGGAACCCGATTCGGAGCGCACCTGTTTCGAACGCGACCGAGACCGCATCCTGCACGCGAGCGCGTTCAGGCGCCTGGCCGGCAAGACCCAGGTGTTCGTGTTCCCCGAGGATCACCAGCGAACCCGGCTCACACATGCCCTCGAGGTTGCCCAGGTGGCGACTGCCATCGCGCGGGCTGTTGGAGCGAACGTCGCGCTCACCGAAGCGATTGCACTCGGCCACGACTGCGGGCACGGCCCGGGCGGCCATGCGTCCGAAGATGCCTTCACCCCCTATGTGGAAGGCGGCTACGACCATGCCGTATGGGGTGCGGAGGTCGTACTCGCTCCGCTCAACCTCTGCGCACAGACCCTCGACGGAATCGCCAACCACTCGTGGTCCCGCCCGCTGCCGTCCACGCCAGAGGGCGAGATCGTCTCATGGGCCGACCGCATCGCGTATGTCTGCCACGACATGGAGGATGCAGCACACGTCGGCATCGTGGCCGACGGCATGCTGCCCGAGGTGGTCCTGCAGCGCTGCGGCGACCGACGAAGTCGCTGGTTGGATGCCTTCATCGCCGGAGTGGTCGATGCGATCCGCGACACGGGCGTGGTCGGAATGGCAGATCCGCTGGCCGAGGCCCTGGCAGAGTTCAGGGCGTTCAACTACGAACACATCTACATGCGTCCGGACTCGCTGGCGCAGTCCGAATCAGTGATCCGCGTGCTGCGGGCACTCGTTGAACATCACGCAGAATCGATGTCCGTCACCGATGCGGTCACCTGGGTTGGCGGCATGACCGACCGATTCGCGTTTGCCGAAGCCCGCGACGAACTCGGTTGGAAGGCCTCGGACCTGCCGCTGGGTATCTACTGAGAGTGGGTGTCTAGACCGTCTCGACCGAGACGACCTTGCGATTTCGGCGGGAGCCGTATCGCACGGTGCCATCGGTGAGCGCGAACAGCGTGTCGTCGTTGCCCTTGCCGACTCCGTCACCGGGATGGATCTTGGTGCCGCGCTGGCGCACGAGGATCGAGCCGGCAGTGACGGTGCCTCCGTCATAGACCTTCACACCGAGCCGCTGCGAGTTCGAGTCGCGCCCGTTGCGTGTTGAGCCGCCGCCCTTTGTCTTCGACATGTCGCTACCTCAGCCGGCCGAAATGCCGGTGATCTCGATGGTGGAGTACGCCTGGCGGTGACCCCACCGGCGACGCTGATTCGACTTGTTCTT
Organism: Microthrixaceae bacterium; assembly: GCA_051011615.1. Classification (GTDB taxonomy): domain Bacteria; phylum Actinomycetota; class Acidimicrobiia; order Acidimicrobiales; family Microtrichaceae; genus JBPCTP01. Next base: position 5,587 of record JBPCTP010000355.1, read on the forward strand.
GTAGGTGAAGGCCTGGACCTTGCGGCCACGTCCCTCGTCCACGATCCGTGCGGACACCGCACCCGAGGTGGACACCTGGTCGCCGTCGACCACCAGGACCGCGGGAAGCTCGACATCGGACTCGGGCTCACCCAAGCGCTCGACGCGCACGCGCTGGCCCTGCTCGACTCGATACTGCTTTCCACCGGTCTTCACCACTGCATACATAGCTTGACCATGGTATCGGGCCGAACAGTGACCCGGCGAATCAGGCTTCCGGCTTCAGTCGATCCGACCCGTGAGAAGGGTGTCGGGCACGATGAAACCTCGCCCACCACAGTTCTCACAGGAGTGCGCAACCGATTCGAGCAGTCCTTCACCGATGCGCTTGCGCGTCATCTCCACCAACCCGAGCTCGGAGATCGGAAAGACCTGCGTACGGGTCTTGTCGCGGGCCAGGGCAACCTTGAGCCGCTTCACGACCTGATCGCGGTTCTGGCGCACCTCCATGTCCACGAAGTCGACCACGATGATGCCGCCGATGTCGCGAAGGCGGAGCTGACGAGCGATCTCATCGGCTGCTTCGAGGTTGTTGTGGAGCACCGTTTCCTCGAGGCTCGACGATCCGACGTTCTTGCCGGTGTTGACGTCGATGACCGTGAGCGCCTCGGTCCCTTCCACGATCAAGGAACCGCCCGAGGGCAGCCACACCTTGCGGTCCAGTGCCTTGGTGAGCTGCTCGGAGACGTGGAAGCGTTGGAACATGGGCAGCGGGTCAGAGCTGTCGTAGTACTCGACGCGCTCCGCAAGAGCGGGAGCGACGGTCTCGGCGTAACTGCGGATCTCCTCGTGAAGGTCCTTGTCGTCGATGATCACCGAGCGGAAGTCCGCGTTGAACTCCTCGCGGATCATCCGCACCGCCATCGGCGGCTCGCGATAGATGAGCTTCGGGTGCTTCTGCCCATCGGCCATCTTCGAGATCTCATCCCACTGGGCGGAGAGGTGCCGGATGTCGCGTTGGATCTCCTCGGCGGTCACACCTTCTGCTGCAGTACGAACGATGAGGCCATGGCCGTCGGGACGTGCCTTGTCGAGGATCTTGCGCAGACGCTTGCGCTCGCCGTCAGGCAGACGCTTGGAGATCCCGATCGTGGTGGAGTTGGGCACGAACACGACGAAGCGGCCGGGGATGGACACTTCCTGGGTGAGCCGCGCACCCTTGTGGGCGATCGGGTTCTTGGTGACCTGGCACAGGACGCTCTGGCGGTCCGAGAGGACCTGTTCGATGCGGGGCTTCTCGCCCTTCGCGACTCCCTCGATCACCTCGGGATCCCAAGTGATGTCCGAGCGGTACAGCACTGCGTTCTTGGGTGTGGCGATGTCGACGAACGCAGCCTCCATGCCGGGCAGGACGTTCTCGATGCGCCCGACGTAGATGTTGCCGTGGATCTGAGCTACGTCATCGGCAGGGCGAGCCACGTACACCTCGAGCAGCGAACGCCCCTCCAGCACGCAGATGTAGGTCACGTCGTCAGCGACGTGGACGAGCATCTGGAAACGGCCCAGCGCCTTGCCGTCCTTGTAGGCACCGCGACGCCGCGCGATCTCCTCCTCGTCGAGCTCGACCGCCTCCAGGTCGTCGACGTTGACCGAAACCGGAGCTGAACCCTTGCGGCGACGCTTGCGCCCCTGACCCGACTGGTTCTGTCTGTTCTGGCCCTGCTTGTTCTGGCCCTGTTTGTTCTGGCCCTGCTTGTTCTGGCCTTCGTTCTGGCCGCCGCCCTTGTTCTGCCCACCGCGCCGGCGCCGGCGACGATTGCGGTTACCCGAGGACGGCTTCTGCCCGTCCTGTTTCTGACTGTCCTGTTTCTGACTGTCCTGTTTCTGACTGCCCTGGTTCTGACTGTCCTGTGTCTGGGGCGCTGGCCTCGAATCGCCGATCTTCGGCTTCCTCGGCTCTTCCCCGGATGTCTTCGAATCTGTCATCTCTGAGTCCTTTCGCACGGAGTGGGAGTGGCTCCCGCCCTCCGGCGTCGATATCTGTCCATTGGTGCGTCCGCCGCACGAGGAGGGGCTCGGTCACTCCGAGTGCCTCCAACAACTCTGCGGGTCGGATGCTGCGAGGTTTGGTGCCCAGCTCCACTCGGAGCAGGGTCGGTTCTTCGGTCGCGGGCAGCACTTCCAGGTGGCCCAGCAGGGGGCGCAGGTCCTCACGTACCTGCTTTCCCTTGCGCACGATCTCGATTTCATATTCCTGCGAGGCGAGCATCCCTGCTGCCCGCGTGACCAGCTCTTCGGGATCCGGGTGCTCGATGAGCACTTCCCATGCAGTCGCCATGACCGAGTCCTGGAGACTCGGCTGGCCATGGGGTACCCCCGCGGCTGCCTGCACCTCGAGGCCTCGAGGCATGCATTCGGCCAGTGCTTCACCGATCGCGACCGGATCCCGCTCCCCCTGGCGGTCTGCGTCGAGTTCGATGTCGATGTACTCGCCATCGGATTCGTAACCCGTGGAGAGGGCAAGTCCGTACTGCACCTTCGGCCGGGGTGAATAGCCCTGGCTGTAGGCCACAGGAATCCCTGCGCGACGGATTGCTCGTTCCAGGACGCGCGCCACGTCACGGTGGGACAGGAAGCGGATCTTGCCCGATACCGCGTACCGGATGCGCACCCGTTCGTTGGGTACGACACTCATCGCGGTGCCTCGCTGGTCATCGCAGAAACACCGATCTCGACCGGCACGGCGACGACCTCGGGGATCAGATCCCCCGTGTCGAGATCCTGACCGGTGCCCTGGCTGCCCCCGGCAGGTGGAACGGCGGAGGCGACGACGTGCTCCACGCCGTATCCCGTACAGGCACCGCAGTCGTAACACGGGGTCCACCGACAATCGGGCAGACCGACCTCAGCGAGCGCGTCCTGCCAATCCTGCCAGAGGAAGTCCTTGTGCAGGCCCGCATCGAGGTGGTCCCACGCAAGGACTTCATCCTCGGTGCGGTGCCGGTATGCGAACTGTTCCACGGAGAGTCCCTGTGAGCTGAGGGCATCGGTCCAGATCTCAAGGTCGAACCGCTCCGACCACTCCTGGAACGTGGCGCCCTCCCGCCAGGCCTGCTCGATCACCGGTCCCAGCCGACGGTCGCCACGGCTCAGCAGGCCCTCCACCACCGATGCCCGACTGTCGTGCCACTTGAGGGCAACGTTGCGGTTCTTCTTGAGCGCATCACGCAGGAGGTTGATCTTGCGGTGCAGCTCCTCCTCGGTGTTCTGGCCGAACCACTGGAACGGAGTGAATGGCTTCGGCACGAATCCGCCGACCGAGACCGTCACCGAGGGATTCTTGTGGTGCCG
>JBPCTP010000356.1:0-8403 GCA_051011615.1 Microthrixaceae bacterium
CGTCAGTGGCGACCGAGTAGTTCCACGAGGTCCCGGGTTGGAACTGCAGTGGCATGGCCGCCCACTTCTCAACAGCTTCGGCCAGGGTCACATCCTTCGGTGGTCCGAACTCGAAACCTGCGGCGCGGTACATGGCGTCGATCGGATGCATGTAGTGGAACCCGTAGGTGAGTCCCGACGTATGGGTCAGAAGGTGCCAGATCCTCATCGGCTCCGTGACCGCCTCGGTAACCGGCTTCGTACTCGGACCACTGCGGTACACCCGGGTGGATGCGAACTCCGGCAGGTACCACTTCACCTGGTCCTTGAGTTCGAACGCGCCCTGTTCGTAGAGAATCATCGCCGCCACCGAGGTGATCGGCTTGCTCATGGAGTAGATGCGAAACAGCGTGCCGGATTCGACGGGGAGTCCCTCTTCGCGATCGCGGTGTCCGTACGTCGACAGATGCGCCACCTTCCCGTGGCGGGCAACCGCGATCAGCCAGCCGGGTAGACGACCGTCATCCACGAAGCCACGGAAATGTGCATCGATGCGCTCCAGGCGAGCATCGTCGAGGCCGACCTCTCCCGGCTCGGCTTCCACTGAGATGTCAGTCATCGGTGTCTTCCTCGGCGTCTCCGCCGGTGTCTGGCCATGCGGAAGCAGGAATGCCCGCCCCGGTCAGCTCGGCCTCGGTCGGAGCGAGCGCAGAATACGCCCGCTCGAAGAGCGCTCGGGCAACCATCAACGCAACCACCAGAAGGATCACGTCCAACAGCTTTCCGAGCTCAACCTCGTCACCGAAGACGATGTCCACCGCCTCGAGTATCACGAACTTGGAGAGGAACAGGATCCCCCACGCCGCTGCGATCTTCCCGATCCGCCACGCGCTGCCCTCGTGACGATCGAAGAACGTGGCGACCCGGTGTTCGAAGCCGATGATGGCGTCCAGCATCGCCTTCAGAAGAACGGCGGTAAGGATGGAGATCCAGAACGAATCGATGACCACGGCGTCGCTGAACTCGACGAACAGGTTCAACACGACGATGTAGACGAGGACGTCGGTGACCCAGGAGGCGAAGCGACGCTGCCTCCCGGAGATCGCGATCAGAGGCTGCTTGATGGCGGACACGTTGTCACCCACTTCCGTTTGGGGCCTCGAAGGCGGGTGTCAGCGCTTCTGTCGCCAGGTTCCGGCCGAGCTCGATCATCTCTGCCGCCTTGTGCATGTCCAGCGTGCGGGCGGCGTTCTTGGGCACCGAGACCATGACATCAGGTGGGTAGGAAGCGAGGCGGTGGCGCGCCAGCGATGCCTGCATGGCTTCGAGTGACATCTGCATGATCTCCACCGTCGAGAGCTTGTCGGAGCGCTCTGCGGGCTCCGATTCGAGACGGGCGCGCACCGTGTCCTCCATCTCATCGGGCAGGCGGCGTCTCACCGAGGCGAGAAGGTCACTGTCGAACCACTTGGCGGCCGAGCCCCTCAGCCGCTTGCTCAGCTCCTCGGGGCCGGACTCCCCTGCCCCGACCGACTCAGGTCGTTCGGGAAGTGGTCCACGTCCGTCGAGGCTCACGGCCACGACCAGATCTGCGTTGGCAGCCAGCACCGGCGCCACCGGCACAGGGTCGAGAAGGCCACCGTCGACCAGCACACGACCGTCCAGGGTCACCGGTTCCACGAACGAGGGAATCGCTGTCGATGCCCGGATCGCGGATTCGAGGGGCCCCCGCTGGAACCACACCTCTCGATGGGCGAGCAGGTCGACCGCAACCGCGGTGTAGTCGAGCGGCAGGTCCTCGATCTTTTGATCGCCGATCATCTCGGTGACCACCTTGAAGACTCGCTCCCCGCGGATCGCTCCCCTGGCGGTCAACGAAAGGTCCATGAGACGGAGTACCTCGAACTGCCCGAGTCCGACGGCCCATTCGGTGAACTCCGCCAGCTTGCCGGCTGCGTGCATGCCACCCACGAGCGCGCCCATCGACGAACCTGCGATGGCCACCACTTCGGCACCCATTTCCTCGAGCACCTGCACCACACCGATGTGCGCATATCCGCGAGCGCCGCCGCTGCCGAGTACAAGCGCTACCCGATTGCCGTTCCCCGGCGGGTCTTCTTCGGTCCGACTCACAGGAGCGAGAGCCTAATAGCGTGATGGCAATGGACTTCGAACAGGTCATGGACAACGTGGCGCGAGCGTTCGAGGTCGTGGGTGTCGCAATTCTGGTGTTCGGTGCCATCGCCGCCACGGTGAGGGCGATCACGAGGCGCGCGACCGGAAGTGACTTCTACAAGTCGGTGCGCACCGACTTCGGCCACACACTCCTGCTCGGACTCGAGGTGCTGGTGGCAGCAGACATCGTCAAGACCGTGGCGGTCGACTCCACGCTGGAGAGCGTGGCAATCCTGGGAATCCTGGTGCTGGTACGCACGCTGCTCAGCATCTCGCTCGATGCCGAAATCGATGGGGTGTGGCCATGGCGACGACGCCGAGTGGAGATGGAAGAGGCTCAGGCGTTGCGGCGGTAACGACCGCCGACCTCGAAGAGCGCCTCGGTGATCTCGCCGAGACTGCAGTGGCGCACGACTGCCATCAGCGAGGCGAACGTGTTGCCGCCACTCAGTGCAGTCTGCCGAAGGTCCTCGAGGGCTGCTTCGCGCTCCGTTGCGTGAGCCTTGTGGAATTCTTCGAGCTCGGTGATCCGCTCGGCCTTCTCTCCCTCATCGGAGCGGCGCAACTCCATCTCGCCGCGGGTTCGGTCCTCCCAGTCAGGCGGCTGGAAGGTGTTGACGCCGATGATCGGCAGTGATCCATCGTGTTTGCGGTGCTCATAGAGCATCGACTCGTCCTGGATCTTGCCGCGCTGGTAGCCCGTCTCCATTGCACCGAGCACACCACCACGCTCGCTGATCCGTTCCAGTTCGCCGAGCACCGCCTCTTCCACGAGGTCTGTCAACTCCTCCACGATCAAGCTGCCCTGCTGCGGATTGTCGTTGCCTCCGAGACCCCATTCCCGGTTGATGATCAACTGGATGGCCATCGCACGACGAACCGATTCATCGGTCGGGGTGGTGACGGCCTCGTCGTAGGCGTTCGTGTGCAGGCTGTTGGCGTTGTCGTAGATCGCGCACAGTGCCTGGAGGGTCGTGCGGATGTCGTTGAAGGTCATCTCCTGGGCATGTAGCGACCGCCCGGAGGTCTGCACGTGGTACTTGAGCTTCTGGCTACGTTCCCCCGCTCCGTAGCGCTCCCGCATGGCGACCGCCCAGATACGTCGGGCAACCCGGCCGAGCACGGTGTACTCCGCGTCCATGCCGTTGGAGAAGAAGAAGGAGAAGTTCGGTGCGAAGTCGTCGACATCCATGCCCCGCGCCAGATACGCCTCGACGTAGGTGAAGCCGTTGGAGAGGGTGAATGCGAGCTGTGTGATCGGGTTCGCGCCCGCTTCGGCTATGTGGTAGCCGGAGATCGACACCGAGTAGAAGCTGCGAACCTCGTGCTCGACGAACCACTCCTGGATGTCCGCCATCATCCGCAGGGCGAACTCCGTGGAGAGCAGGCAGGTGTTCTGTCCCTGGTCCTCCTTGAGGATGTCGGCCTGAACCGTGCCGCGCACCCGCTTCAGCACGTCCGCCCGGTCCATCTCGGGGTGCTGGTCGATCGCCGTGTTCAGGTACATCGCCAGGATCGCCGGGGCAGGCCCGTTGATCGTCATGGAAACCGATGTGGTCGGATCGACGAGGTCGAAGCCGTCGTAGAGCGCATTCATGTCGTCGAGGGTCGCCACGGAAACGCCTGACGTGCCGATCTTGCCGTAGATGTCCGGACGCAACGCCGGATCTGCGCCGTAGAGCGTGACGCTGTCGAAGGCGGTGGACAGGCGACTGGTCGGCTGGTCGTCCGCCAGCATGTGGAACCGCCGGTTGGTGCGCTGCGGTCCGCCTTCGCCGGCGAACATCCGGGTGGGCTCCTCTTCGTCGCGACGCATCTCGAACACGCCACCGGTGAAGGGGAACTGCCCGGGCAGGTTCTCTCGTCGCAGCCAACGGAGCAGCTCCGACGGCTCGCTGAGCCGGGGCAGGGCCACCCGCGAAACGAGGGTGCCCGCAAGGGACTCGCGTGTGGGGCGCTCCGGTCCCGACAACCGTTGTCTGTCTGCCTCGTAGCGATCGAGGATGGCGGCGGCCGAGGGGGGCACCGAGCCCCGGCGCAGATCCAACAGGCGTTCCAGTTCCGAGGGGTCGGCGCCCGCCTCGAGCATCTCCTCGACAGCCGTCTCGAGGTGTGAAACCGCCCGCACCGCAGCGGCCTGTTCCTCGGTGTGCGCGTGGTAGCTCCTCACCGCCTCGGCGATCTCAGCGAGGTACCTGCTGCGATCGGTGGGCAGCATCACCGACAGATCGCTCGGCACACGCGTCTGCACCGCCTCGAGTGTGCCTTCACCCACCTGTAGGCCAGCGGAAGCGAGAAGCGTGCGCAGGTACTGGTAGAGGGCAGTCACCCCGTCGTCGTTGAAACGCGCGGCGATCGTGCCGAACACGGGCATGGATTCGTCCTCACCGAAACGCTCGGTGTTTCGGGCGATCTGCCGGCGCACGTCACGTAGGGCATCAGCTGCACCCCGGCGTTCGAACTTGTTGATCGCCACCGCATCGGCGAAATCGAGCATGTCGATCTTCTCGAGCTGCGACGGCGCACCGAACTCGGGCGTCATGACATACAGCGACACATCGGCCAACTCGGTCACAGCGGCGTCGCCCTGGCCGATGCCGGGGGTCTCCACGATCACCACATCCGCTCCCGCAGCCTTGCAGACGGTGACCATGTCGGGCACGCAGTCGGGCACTTCTGAGGTGGCACCACGTGTGCCCACCGAACGGAAGTAGATCCGATCAGTACCGATCGAGTTCATCCGGATGCGGTCACCCAGCAGCGCCCCTCCCGAGCGGCGTCGGTTCGGATCCACGGCCAGTACCGCTGCGCGCACCTTGTCCTGCTGGTCCATCCGCAGCCGGAGGATCAGTTCGTCTGTGAGCGAGGACTTGCCCGAACCCCCCGTACCGGTGATGCCGAGAACCGGCACCTGACGTGCCGCTGCCGCCTCGACGAGGTCGCTCGGGACCGCAGCACCGTTCTCTACGGCGGTCAGCGCAGCGGCCACCGCATGGTCGGAGCCACCCATGACGGCCTCGACATCGACGGTGTTCACCGGTTCGCGGTCCGTCTCGGCGATGATCGTGTTGACCATTGCCGCGAGGCCCATACGGGCACCGTCTTCGGGCGAGAAGATCCGGACGCCGATGGTGGCGAGTTGTTCGATCTCGCTCGGCACGATGACCCCGCCGCCACCGCCGTAGACACGTACGTGCGACGCGCCCTGTTCGGCGAGGCGTTCAACGAGGTATGCGAAGTACTCGTTGTGGCCACCCTGGTAGGACGACACCGCCACCGCAGCTGCGTCCTCCTGCACCGCTGCCTGAACGACCTCGTCGACGCTGCGGTTGTGCCCGAGGTGGATCACCTCCGCGCCCTGGGACTGAAGGATCCGCCGCATGATGTTGATCGCGGCGTCGTGTCCGTCGAACAGACTGGTCGCGGTCACCACCCTCACGGGGTGTTCGGGATTGTGGATATCAGATGTCACGTATCGCCCTCACTTGCAGCGCGAACCCTGGCCTGCGGCGTCGAGCAGCGGCTTGTACTCGTAGTGCCACGGCTCCGACGGCACGGTCCGACACCAGCCGTGTGCGTACAGCAGCCGGTCATCTTCGCCGAAGTAGCGCGGACCCCAGTCCTCGATGTCGATCGCGATCCCGCTCTGGTGCTTGGAGCTACCCGGCCGGGCCGCCCAACCGGGCCCGAGAGTGTTCCACAGACAGGTCTGCTCCTCGTTGCTGCGCCACGCCGTTCGCATCCAGATGGTGAAACGTTCCTCGGGTATCTGTGAGGCGGGCACGCCGAAGCGCGCGTAGTTCGAAATCGTCTGGGCTTCCTTGGCGTCCATCGCGGCGACCACCGACGCAACCGCCTCGGGGGCCAAACCCTCACCCCATGGCCGGGGTTGCACGCACTCGCACGGCCCGCGCGAGCCATCGGCGTTGGCCGTGGTCAGCGCGAAGTACTTACGGTGCGATGGGATCATCGACTCGGTACCGGCCAGGTAGGGCCGGCCCTCGGGTTCGGAGTCCACCAGGTCGGCGTTGCCGGGCTCGCCCGGCCGACACGGGTATGGCGCAGCAGATGCCGACGGTGCCCAGACAGCCACCAGGGCGAGCAGCACTACGGCAACCACCGCACGACGAAGCATCTGGGAGTTCACGAGTCCACGGTACCGATCAACGCCATCCCACGCGTTTGAGCATCCGCAACGACGCGGTCATCACCTCGGCGAATCCCTTGTCGCCGAGCTGGGGGAACGGAGGGGCCAGGTTGAACAGGCGCTGTTCGGCAACGGTTTGGGCCTCGGTGTACTTGTCCAGCCCATGTGCCCCGTGTCGTCTGCCCTGCCCGGAGTCCCCCATGCCGCCCATCGGTGCGTCGATGCTTCCCCATGCGGCGGCGAAGGCCTCGTTCACGTTGACCGTCCCGGCTTGCAGCCGTGCCGCCACTTCCCGACCCCTGCGACCGGAACCACTCCAGACGCTGGCGTTTAGGCCGTAGCTGGTGGCATTCGCTCGTTCGACGGCGTCGTCGAGATCGGAGAACCGGTACAGCGACACGACCGGCCCGAAGGTTTCCTCGGCGAAACAGGTCATGGACGTCTCGACATCGGTGAGAACTGTCGGCTCGTAGAACAGCGGCCCGAGGTCGGGGCGCGCCTTGCCGCCTGCGAGGATCGTGGCACCTGCATCGACGGCGTTCCCGACGTGAGCCTGCGTGACTTCGAGCTGCTCCGCGTTGGTCAGCGAACCCATCTGGTTGGTGAAGTCGTATCCGGGGCCCATCGCCATGTCCTTCACCGCTGCCACGAAGCGGGGAACGAAGTCGTCCCAGATGCCGTCGGCAACGTACATCCGCTCTATGGAGATGCACAGCTGGCCACTCGATGAGAAGCAGGCCCGAACGGCGCCCTCCACAGTGCGGTCCAGATCGGCGTCGTCGAGCACCAACATCGCGTTCTTGCCGCCGAGTTCGAGTGAACAGCCGATGAGCCGCTCTCCGGCCTCGGCCGCGATCCGGCGCCCGGAGGCCGTGCTGCCGGTGAACATCACGTAGTCGGCGATGTCGAGCAGCGGGGTACCGATCGCGGAGCCACGGCCGAGCACCATCTGCCACAGGTCTTCGGGCACGCCGGCCTTTCGGGCGAGGTCGAGAGCGTAGAGCGCCACGAGCGCCGTCTGGTTGTCGGGCTTCTGCACGACCGCGTTGCCGGCGAGCAGGGCGGGGATCGTGTCGCCCGCCCCCAGGCTGAGCGGGTAGTTCCAGGGGGACACGATCGTGACCACGCCCACCGGTTGCTTCAGCTCCTGGACCGAGGTGAGCCCCGGGATCAGACCGGACCGCCGCTTCGGTGCAAGCACCTTCGCAGCTGTGCGTGCGTAGTAGCGACAGGTGTTGGCGATGTCGCCCACTTCCAGGAACGCATCGCGACGCGACTTGCCGTTCTCGGCCTGGATGAGGTCCATCAGGTCTTCGCGGGCATCGAGCACGAGGTCGTGCATCTTCAGGAACACCTGCGCCCGCTGCGAAACCGGGACTCGGGCCCACTTGGCCTGCGCTGCGCGAGCCCGATCCGCAGCGAGCTTGATGTCACCCTCGGTGCACTGCGGCAGCTCAGCCAACCGCGCACCGCTGAACGGCGCTCTCGTGGTCACCGATGGCGCCGAGCCGCTGTCGGCCACAAGATCTGTCAGGCGGTGCACCAGGGTCGGCGTGAGCGAAACAGGAAGGCCGTCCGCCGCCCACTGGTCGGTCCTGGCGGCTTGGCTGTTGCTGTCCGTGGCAGTCATAGATGCTCCAGTTCTTTGGTCTTGTCGCCCCATCCGGCGCGTCCATAGGTTGGCCACAGCCCCTCATCGAGAACGGGTTCCAACTTCATGGCGCGGTAGTCCGCCACGTAGCTCTGCCGTACCCGCCAGGGTGCCTTGCTTCCCTGGAGCGGGAGCCGGTCGACGCCTCGCTGGACATACCCGGCGCTGAGGCCGAGCAATGGCTCGGCGGTCACGCCTGCGCCTTCGCTCTGCGGTGTTGCCGATGTGATCGAGCGGTTTCTCATCTCGTCCAGCAGACGGGCGATGGCGTCGCAGGTCAGGTCGCACTTGAGGGTCCAGGACGCGTTGGTGTAGCCGACCGCGAAGGCCAGATTCGGCACACCCTCGATCATCATTCCCTTGTACGTCAGGCGCTGGTTGATGTCGACCGCTTCGCCGTCCACCGTGAGGTTGATTCCACCGAGGAACAACAGCTCGAGTCCGGTGGCAG
>JBPCTP010000357.1:0-4270 GCA_051011615.1 Microthrixaceae bacterium
GCCAGCGTCTGGGGCTCACTGTTGCCGGCCGTGTGGAGCTTCATGCTCGCCGCGCGAGAACGCGGCCTCGGTACCTGTTGGACGACATTGCACCTGTTGGGCGAGGCGGAGGCAGCCGACTTGCTCGGACTCCCGGACAACGTGATGCAGGGTGCGCTCATCCCGGTGGCGCACACGATCGGCACCGACTTCAAGCCGGGCGCCCGTCGCGACATGAGCCGCATCATCCACCGCGACCAATGGTGAGGGTGGAGGTGCTGAGGGTTGAGGCAGTGAGGCAGGAGGAACTGTGAACACCACAATCGTCGGCTCGGGAATGGTGGGCAGCGCCCTCGCTCTGGCGTGGGCCGGCCGCGGCCACGAAGTAACCGTTGCGGTCCGAAACCCGGACAAACCGGAGCTCGCCGACCTGGGCCGCGCCGACGGGGTGAGCCTGGTGGCTCTCGGACCGGACTCAGTGGCGTACGCCGATGTGGTCGTGCTCGCCCTGACCACGACCGCTGCTGCAGAGGTCGCCATCTCGCTGGGTGGGCTGGCCGGCAAGGTCGTGATCGATCCCACCAACCCCATGTCGGGAGGTTTCGGCCAACTCGACTACGGCACCACAACCTCGAGTGCAGAGAGGATCGCCGAGGCCATCCCCGAGGCCCGGGTCGTGAAGGCCTTCAACACCATCGGCGCGAGCTTCTTCGCTGACCCCGTCATCGGCGGCGAGGCTGCATCCATGTTCATTGCCGGCGACGACGCCGACTCCAAGGCCATCGTCGCCGAACTCGCCGATTCGCTCGGTTTCGATGCCGTCGACTGCGGACCGCTGGTGGAATCCCGTTCGCTCGAGGCCATGGCACTGCTGTGGATACGGATGACCTATGTACAACAGGCCGGTGACATCGCTTTCAGACTGATCCGCGGCTAGCTACCAGGGCGGATGCCTGCGAGCAGCGCAACCATCGTGTCGATGGCAGGCACGTCGATGCCATGACGGCGGGCCGCTCGCTGCGCCGCACCATGGATCGCGTCCCATTCCAGCTCTCGGCCCGCGACGCGGTCGTAGAACATCGATGTGCCCTGGTCACCAGGAGCGGCCTGGGTGAGCGCAACCGCATCCTTGGGCCAAGAGTCAACGAGGCCCGCGCCCTCGGCGCGCCCCACCTCGGTGCACTCGGTCGAGAGCCGCAGGGCGAGTTCCACTGATTCGGCTTCGGCGAGCACATCCATGCGCCGGTTGGTGAGCGCTGTGATCCCATTCGAGATCACGTTCAGGGTCAGCTTCTGCCAGGCGCGAGTAGTGAAGTCACCGCTGGGGCGGATCACGCCATCGGGATACATACCGGCGACCGCGAGGGCCGCGTCGCCATCGGGAACCAACAGGAACCCGGTGTTGTGGTGGATCACCCGACCGGGTTCGAGCATCTCGGTCCCGCAGTAGACGACCGACGGAATCACCGTGGCCGCCGTGTGGGGCGTGATGCGCTCCACCTGTTCCACGCCGTTCTGCGCCACGACGACGATGCCCTCCTCGTCGGTGAGCGCATCCAGCCAGCCGGCCACGTCGTGGTGGGCCTTCGTGGCCACGATCACGATGTCGGCCCGGCCCGGCACTTCGTCAGGTGCCACCAGGGGCTCCACGCGATGCCGAGCTGTTGTTTTGGTCTGGCGCGACTCCACGACCAGTTCGGCGAACGGACGTCGGGCACACAGGACGACCTCGGTGCCGGAGTCAGCCGAGTGCTCCAGCGCCCGGGATGCCAGGTATCCCCCCACCGACCCGACTCCGATCACAGCCACTCGCATCATCGTCGTCAACCTCGGCCCCGGACGCGGACGCACCCGACGCCTACTGACCGGCCTCTCGAATTGCCGCTGCGGTGACGATCTCCACGGAATGGCTCGTGTCGAGCACGAAGGCGTCCGGCCACGGATCGGCTGCGTCGGCGAGGGCATCCACGATCTCGGGAGTTGCATCCGATGGGTCGCCGCTGCGCTGCGCCACCCGTTCGCGAGCCATGGCAACGTCAACCAGGCAATGCACCTCGACGATCTCGGCGATGCACGCCTCGGCCATCGAACGAGCGAGCTCGCGGTGGCGATCGTCTGACCAGGACGCATCGAGCACCACCGACTCGCCACGAACGAGCAGGGTCCGAGCCTGTTCGAGCATCGCCGCGTAGGTGCTGTCGGTGGTCTCCGCGTCGTAGATGCCCCGGCCCAGCGGAGCGGCCGCGTCGCTGAGATGGTCGATCCCCGCCAGGTCCTTTCGGATCTCATCGGACACGCAGAGGCAGTACCCGAGTTCGTCGCTGATGGCACGAGACACCGTGGACTTGCCGGTACCCGGACCACCGCCCACCAGTACGACACGCCGCTTGGAACGGTGCAGTTGCTCAGCAGCCAGTCGGTGCAGTTCCCGGGCCTGATCAATCTGTGAGCGATCTCCCTGTTCGGCCTTGAGGCATGCGATCTTCACCCGAACGTGGGCCCTGTACGCGATGTAGTGGCCGGCGAGTGACTTCGGGTGCGATTCGCCCGTGAACTCCACGTATGCGGCCATGAATTCATCCGCGAGCTCCTGGCCTGCCAGGTGGATCACGTCCATCGCCAGGAAGCCGACGTCCGCAAGTACGTCGCCGTATCGGTACTCGTCGGCGAAAGCCAGACAGTCGAGGATCTGTGGGCCGTTCTCGGTGCAGAAGATGTCCTCCGCCCGGAGGTCTCCGTGCCCATCGCGAATCCAGCCCTGCTCGATCCGTTCGGCGAACAGGGCTTCGCTGCCCTCGAGGTACCTGCGAACCAGCACGCGTACCGCTTCGAACTCTGCCTCATCGATCACCTCGCCGACGTGTGCATCGATGGCAGCGAAGTTCTCCTCCCAATGCCTCGCCACCGAATCGCGGGCCGCCATGGTCGCCTCCGTCGCCCCGAGCGGTTCGAAGCCGGCATGGAATGTGGCCACGACCCGTGCGACCTGGGCAAGGCACCCGCTGACGAGTGCGGCCAGGTCGTCCGCGTCTGGCTCAGCGTCCGGCTCGGGGGCGGTGCGTGAGCCGAGAAGCTCCAGGCGCCGCTTCAGGCGATGATCCTCCGGCATTCGTCGCATCACAACCATGCGGTCCACGAGTTCGTCGTTCTCGAACACATCCGCCGTGCCCAGGTAGACACCGGGAGCGATTCGACGGTTCAGTTCGTACTCGCGTTGCGCTGCGCGAAGTCGCGTCTCGGTATCGGTGAAGTCGATGAAGCCGGCATCGACCGCCTTGAGCATCTTGTAGGCGCGCTCGGGTGTGAGAAACACCCGGGAGATGTGGGTTTCCACGACATCGGCGTCCACGACAATCAGGGCCGGCGATCAGTCCTGCATCGACTCGAGCATGGCCCGCATCTGGGCGTGTACGAGGTTGACGGCCTGCAACGGCCTGATCATCACCTTGAACTCTGTGATCAGCGAATCGTCGTCGCAGGTGATGATGTCGACGCCGTTGACGTACTTTCCCTCGACCGTGGTCTCGAACTCGAGAGCCGCCTGATTGCCGCCGACGATCTCCTTGACGTAGCGGAACGAACCTGGCTCCGTGTCTCCGGATGACTCCGCGTCTTCGAAGCCTTCCGCCGGCGCGCCACCGCCTGCTGAAGAGCCGGACAGGCTGCCGGCCGCGGCGCTCAAATACAGCGAGGTGATCTCGCGCCCGACCTGCGGCGTGAAGACGATCGGCGAAAGGAAGATGCATTCGTCGTGCAGGACGACGTCCAGTCCCTCGGGCAGATCTCCCCGAAGCCAACGGTGCCAACGATCCAGGCACTGGTGGATCGGGTCGGCATGGTTCTGGTCGGCCACGGCTGCCTCCTGTTCGACACCCGCAGTTCGGGTGCACACTGCACGCTCACAGATGCTCCTGCAGAGCGCAACGCGAGGCTACGACCTGGAACGCGAAACAGGGACGCTGACCGGCCATGGTCGAGGCTCGTTGTGCGGGTTGCGCTGGGGCGGCAGTGGGCACCGAGCATCACTCCTGATCTGCAACTGATGATTTGTACTTCAGGTATTTAGAGTTCCAGAAGTCGTCAAGGGTATCAAGAATCTTTCTTCACGGTTTTCAATACCTGAATCTGTATTCGCTAATGTGGACTCGCCCCAACCGACGAAGACCTGCCGCATCGGCACATCCAGGGAGCCGACGTGAACACGAAAGTCGCAACAGAGCGGGCTGGTACACATAGCGTCAGCCACGTGGCACCGGATGCCGACACCGCAGCAGCCGATACCAACCTCACC
>JBPCTP010000358.1:0-3912 GCA_051011615.1 Microthrixaceae bacterium
GTCCTGGTACCGGGCGCGGTGCACCACCAGTATCTCGACCGCGTCGCGACCGGTGCTCGAAGATGGGACGCGACGCCAGACCACTCCGCCGGCGGCGCGAATCTGGTCCTTGCTCACTGGTTGCGGCTCACTGGTTGCGGCTCACTGGTTACCAACGGCCGATGCGGATCGGATCAACGCATCTCCACTTCGGAACGCTTGATGGCGTCCTCCTCCAGCTGCAGGTGTGTGTCGCCGCCGGGGTTCTCGCCGGTCGACGACGGCACCTTCGTCCACGCCTCGTCGACCTGACTCCAGGCCAGACGGTCGTCGGTGAGCTCGATGGCCAACACCTCATCCAGGTGTGCCTGGAGGTCTGGGGCTTCGATCGGCACCACGGCTTCCACACGGCGGTCGAGGTTGCGGGGCATCATGTCGGCCGAGCCGATGTAGTGAACCGGCTTGGCTGGGCCAGCGCCGTTGGCGAAGCGGTATATGCGCGAGTGCTCCAGGTATCGACCGACGATGCTGCGCACCGTGATGTTCTCCGACATGCCCGCGACCCCGGGACGCAGGCAACAGATCCCGCGGACTATGAGGTCCACACGCACACCGTCTCCGGAGGCTGCGTACAACTCGTCGATCATGTCCGGATCCACGAGGCTGTTCATCTTCATCACGACGTGGCCCGTGCCCGGCTCAGCCTCTCGCTCGCGGCGGATCAGCTCGGTGATGCGAGGGCGAAGCGTGTGCGGAGCGACCAACAGCTTCTCGTACTCCACATCACGTGCGTAGCCGGTGAGGTAGTTGAACAGCTGGGTCAGATCGGATCCCAGGGCCGGATCACGGGTGAGCAGACCGAAGTCCTCGTACAGGCGGGCGGTCTTGGAGTTGTAGTTGCCGGTACCGATGTGGACATAGCGCGTTACGCCGTCGCCCTCTTCGCGTACCACGAGGCACGTCTTGGTGTGGGTCTTGAGCCCGACCAGCCCATACACGACGTGAACGCCCGAACGTTCGAGCCGACGGGCCCACTCGATGTTGTTCTGCTCGTCGAAGCGGGCCTTCAGCTCCACGAGCGCCACGACCTGCTTCCCACGCTCAGCGGCCTTGATGAGCGCAGCGATGATGGGCGAGTCACCCGAGGTGCGGTACAGCGTGAGCTTGATGGTGAGCACATGTGCATCACGCCCGGCCTGGCGGATGAACTCCTCCACAGAGGAATCGAAGCTGTCATAGGGGTGGTGCACCAGCACGTCGCCATCTGAGACGACGTTGAAGATGTTGCGCTCCAGGTCGTCCTCGTCGGGATGCAGGCGGCGCTGGGTCACCGGCTGGAACGGCGTGTACTTCAGGTCATCGCGTTCCATCGCGTACACCGACCAGAGCCCGTCGAGCGCGATCGGTGCCTCATGGGCGAACACGTCCTCGTCCTCGAGTTCGAGTTCTTCGCGGATCAGCTCAAGGGATTCAGAGGAGATGTCATCCTCCACCTCCAGGCGGACGGCCTTGCCGAATCGGCGGCGGCGAAGTTCGAGTTCGATCGCCTCGAGCAGGTCGTCGGCCTCCTCTTCTTCGACCGTGAGATCCGCGTTTCGTGTGACGCGGAAGGCGACGCTGTCCTCCACCTCCATGCCGGGGAACAGCTTCGGCGTGTGCGCTGCGATGACCTGTTCGACGGGCACGAACCGCTCGCCGTCGGGCATGACGACGAAGCGGGGCAACAGCGGTGGCACCTTGACCCGAGCGAAGCGGCGTTCTTCGGTTACGGGATCCCGCACCATCACGCCGAGGTTCAGCGACAGGCTGGAGATGTAGGGGAATGGATGGCCCGGGTCCACCGCAAGCGGGGTGAGTACCGGAAAGATGCGCCGTTCGAACTCTGCTGCCAGCCATTCGCGGTCGTCCTCATCGAGCTGAGCCCAGGTCGAGAAGCGCACTCCCGCCGTGGCCAGGTCACCGCAGACGGGGCCGAGAAACACCTCGTCCGCACGTGCCGTCAGCTCACCCGCGCGCCGGGTGATCAGCTCCAGCTGCTCCGAGGCAGTACGGCCATCAGGCGTGCGCTTGCGAACGCCGGCCGCCACCTGGTCCTTCAGACCGGCGACGCGCACCTGGAAGAACTCGTCGAGGTTCGACGAGAAGATCGCGAGGAACTTCACCCGCTCCAGCAGCGGAGTGTTCGGATCCTCGGCGAGGGCGAGCACACGAGCATTGAACTCGAGCCAGGAGAGCTCCCGGTTGATGTAGCGCTCGCCGCGTTTTGCGGACTTGTTCCTCGGCGAACCGTCGACCATCGGCCCAGTCTACGACTCGCCCGTTGGGTCCGCACTCAGGAGGATGGGTCCTCCATGCCGGTTTCCCAGACCACTTCGATCCGCTCGGTTTCACCGTCGCGATTCACTCGATCGCGGTTGCGCCGTAACTGCGGGTCGTGGGGCGGCAACAGCATGAGTCGCGCCATCACACGTGTGCGGAAGGCGTCGATGAGTTCGCGGTCGCCGTCCTCGGAAGTGATCTCCCAGTGCGGGGCCTCGGGCCCTGTGTAGGTGATCCGGGCTGTGGCGATCGGAGGAAGATCCTCTTCGCCTTCTTCATCCACGACTGTTTGATCCGACATTGCGACGAGGATAGACCCAGAGGGCGGCACTCCCGGCACCGGCGTTCAGGAGCCGAGCGGTGAGCGAGGCGACCAATGAGAAAGCGCGGTGTTTCGAAGGCGAAGCCGGAGAAACGATGAGGGTCGCCGGAGTGGACGTTCCCCACCCGCGCAGGTCCTGTGCGGGCCGGCTAGCTGGAGCCCAGAGTCGCGGTCACCGAGAGCTCCTCACCGCTTCTTTCGATGACGATTCTGATCTCGTCGCCGGGTTCGCTGGACCTGACGGCCTGACCGACGTCCTCGGAGGTACGGATTCGTCGGTCGTCCACTTCGAGGATCACATCTCCTGCCTGCAACCCGGCCACATCGGCGCCGGATCCGGAGGTCACATCCTGGACGAATGCGCCAGAGGTGACCTCCACAGAGAATCGGTCTGCCACGTCGAAGTCGAGTCGTGCCACATCCAGCGTGGCCACGCCCAGGACAGCACGCTCCTTCTCCGCGTCGAGGCCTTGCTGCAGGTCTGCGATGAGGTCGCGAATGGAATCGATCTCCAGCGCGAAGCCGATGTTCTGGGCATCGGCGAGGATCGCAGTGTTGACTCCCACAACCTGACCCGCAGCATTCACGAGCGGACCACCGGAGTTGCCTGGGTTGATCGCTGCATCCGTCTGGATCAGCTCGTCGAGCACTGTGCCGTCGGGTGCGCTGATGGAGCGCCCGGTCTGGGACACGATGCCGGTGGTGACGCTCGGCTCCGCGCCGAGGTTGAGTGCGTTGCCGATGGCCACAACCTCGTCACCCACGAGCAGGTCGCCCGAGGATCCCAGATCGGCAGGCACCGTCGGACCGTCGAGACCGGACGCACGCACTAGCGCAACGTCGGAGTTGGTGGCGGTGCCGATCACCCGTGCTTCCGCACTCTGGCCATTGGCGAAGTCGACCTCGATCCGTGTGGCGCCGTCGATCACGTGTGCGTTGGTGAGCACGAGGCCGTCATCGTCGAGGACTATTCCCGAGCCGGCGGCGTCACCCTGGCGGGTGCCCGTGTGTATGGACACCACGGAGGGCTGCACCTTCTCGAGCAGGGCCCTGATGTCGAGTTGCTCGCCGGAGATCGAGCTCGATTCGCGATCCGGCAGCGACGCGGGCGAAGCGACCGGGGCCACCGGGTCGTCATCGCTGATCGTCAGCGCTGCGGCGGTCACACCGCCGGCCACGACTGCTCCCACGAGCCCGCCTATGAGCGCAGCCTTGATGCCACCACCGCGCGGCGAGCGCTCGGGACGGTTCACGCCACTGTCGGGCCCTCCGGCCACGGGCGGACCCTGTCG